>NZ_CAMHRZ010000174.1 GCF_946187255.1 uncultured Ruminococcus sp. | reverse complement strand
AAGTTCGAGCCGATAAACTTCCCGATATTCAATTTTGCGGATATATGTATAGTTATCGGGGCGATACTGTTCTGTTTGTCTATCGTTATATCCGATATCAAAAAGAGCAAGTCAGGCAAGGATAAAAGTAAGGCGGACAAGTCATGACGGATCATTTTGAGATCGTATCTACTGCTGAGGACGCAGGTACGAGGATAGACAAGCTGCTCTCCGCACAGCTTCCCGATATTTCGCGTTCTGCACTGCAAAAGCTGATAGAGGACGGCAGCGTTCTTGTGGACGGCAGGGCTGTCGGCAAGAATTATAAACTCAAAAACGGTGATACGATAGTGGTGGAGATACCCGAACCGCAGGAGCTGAATGTGGAGCCGCAAGATATCCCGATAGAGATAGTCTATGAGGATAACTCGCTGCTGGTGGTCAACAAGCCGAAGGGTATGGTAGTACACCCCGCTGCGGGCAATCCCGATGGTACATTGGTCAATGCACTGCTTTACCACTGTGAAGGCAGGCTCTCTTCGATAAACGGGGTGATACGTCCCGGTATCGTACATCGTATAGATAAGTATACAAGCGGTCTGCTGATGGTGGCTAAGACAGATAAGGCACATAACTGTCTGGCAGCACAAATCAAGGAACACAGCTTTACAAGAGAATACAATGCGGTGTGCGTTGGCAGGTTCAAAGACTTGACAGGCACTATAAATGAGCCCATTGGCAGAAGCAAGTTCGACCGCAAGAAAATGTGTGTTACTTACCAGAACTGCAAGGAAGCCGTGACCCATTACGAGGTCATTGAGGAGTTTGGTCAGTATTCGCTGGTAAAGTTCAGGCTTGAAACAGGCAGGACGCACCAGATAAGAGTACATTCCGCCTTCATCGGACATCCCGTGCTGGGAGATGATGTTTACGGCAAGCCCTTCAAGGGAATAGAGGGACAGTGTCTACATGCGAAAAAGCTGGGATTTGTCCATCCCGAAACGGGGGAGTATATGGAATTTGATTCCGAACTGCCCGATTATTTTGTGAGGATACTCGAAAAGCTAAGGAAAGGATAACATTTTTAATGTTTGAAGATATATCCAAAACACTGCTGATAACCGATATGGACGGCACTTTTCTCCCGTCAAGCAAAATACCCGGAGAGAAAAGCGTCAGGGCGATCGGAGAATTTCAGGCTAAAGGCGGGAAGTTTTCCATCGCAACAGGCAGAGCTATACAGGCAGCTCAGCAGTATTTTGATTCTTTTTCCGTCAATTGCCCGATAATAATGTGCAATGGCGGAATGGTCTATGATCTTATCGGTCACAGACAGATACATGATATTTTCGTTCCCGATTCGACCAGGGATATCGTTTCGGAGATACTTAAAGATAACCCCGATTTGGGGTGTGAAGTACTTACCCTTGACGCGGTGTATGTGCCGCAGATGTCTCCGCTGGAGGCGAAACATAACGTGATCTGCAAGGTGGATCCTGTTATATGTTCGGTGGAAGATATTCCCGGAAACTGGTACAAGGTGCTTTTTGCATTAGAGCCCGAAAAAATGGACAGACTAATTAGCTATGTGGAGTCCCGCGGGTGGACGGGCGTTGATTTTGTGAGAAGTGCGCCCGAGTACTATGAGATACTTCCGCAGAACATATCAAAGGGTTCTGCGCTTGAAAAAATGCGGTCGCTGTGCGGTATGGAGGACTATACCTTCGTTGCGATGGGCGACTACAACAATGACATTGAAATGCTGCAAGCAGCCGACTTAGCTGTGTGCCCTTCCAATGCAGTTGATGAGGTCAAGGAGATCTGTGATCTTGTGCTTGACGTATCCTGCGAGGAGGACGCGGTAGCCGCGGCGCTTGAGTATATATACGGACGTCTTGGCTGATGCTTCGGCTTTTCCGAAAAGGAGGGTGCTGCCATGTGTGCTCGGCGGTACTTTTCGGGTCGGAGGACTGCACTGAGTTATCAGTACAGAGGTCTGCAAACAATATGACAATTTGGAGGATTTTGTATGGACGCTACACTTAAAAAACAGCTTGAGATAACTGCTACAAAAGTACGTCTCGGCATAATCGAGGGCGTTTATAACGCTAAGTCGGGTCATCCCGGCGGCTCGCTTTCGATAGCTGACCTGTTGACCTATCTTTATTTTGCTAAACTGAATGTTTATCCCGATAAGCCCGATGAGGCAAGCAGAGACAGATTTGTTCTGTCTAAGGGTCACACTGCACCCGCACTCTATTCCACACTGGCTCAGAAGGGCTTCTTCCCTGAGGAGGAGCTGAAGAGCCTCAGACATATAGGTGCGCTGCTTCAGGGTCATCCCTGCATCCATATACCCGGTGTCGATATGTCTTCGGGTTCTCTGGGACAGGGCGTTTCCGTTGCTGCGGGCATGGCTCTTTCTGCAAAGTATCAGGGCGCTGACTACAAGGTATACACTGTACTGGGTGACGGAGAGATTCAGGAGGGTCAGGTATGGGAGGCTTCCATGTTTGCCGCTCACTACAAGCTCGACAATCTCGTTATGATCGTTGACAACAACGGTCTCCAGATCGACGGTAAGATCAGCGATGTAATGTCGCCCTATCCGATAGTTGACAAGTTCAAGGCTTTCGGTCTTCACGTTGTTGAAGCTGATGCTCATGACTTTGACTCTCTTGAAAAGGCTTTCAACGAGGCTGAGACTGTCTGCGGACAGCCCACTGTCATCGTTATGAAGAGTACAAAGGGCAAGGGCGTTTCCTTCATGGAGGACAACGTATCGTGGCACGGTACTGCACCCAATGCCGAGCAGTATGCTCAGGCTGTTGAGGAGCTGACCGCACATCTGAAAGAACTGGAGGGCTGAGTCATGGCTGATGTAAAGAAGATCGCAACAAGAGAAAGCTACGGCAACGCACTTGCGGAGCTGGGCGATAAGTACGACAAGCTGGTAGTTCTGGATGCTGACCTGGCAGCTGCTACCAAGACGGGCATATTCAAGAAGAAGTTCCCCGACAGACACTTTGACTGCGGTATCGCAGAGAGCAATATGATGAGCGTGGCTGCGGGTATGGCTGCTACGGGTCTTATACCCTTTGCTTCCACATTCGCAATGTTTGCTGCGGGCAGAGCATTCGAGCAGGTGAGAAACTCCATCGGTTATCCCCACCTCAACGTTAAGATCGGCGCTACACACGCAGGTATCTCCGTTGGTGAGGACGGCGCTACACACCAGTGCAACGAGGATATCGCTCTGATGAGGACAATTCCAGGCATGACCGTTATCAATCCCGCTGACGATACCGAAGCAAGAGCCGCTGTTGAGGCTGCTATACTGCATGACGGCCCTGTTTATATGCGTTTCGGCAGACTTGCCGCTCCCGTTATCAACGACCCCGCAACCTACAAGTTCGAGCTTGGCAAGGGCGTTCAGCTGAGAGAGGGCAAGGATATCGCCATATTCGCTACAGGCCTTATGGTAGGCGAGGCTATCGAAGCTGCAAAGGTGCTGGCTGATGAGGGCATCGATGCTGCTGTTATCAATATCCACACCATCAAGCCCATCGATGAGGATATCATCGTTAAGAACGCTGAGAAGTGCGGTCTTGTGCTGACAGTTGAGGAGCACAGCATCATAGGCGGTTTGGGTTCTGCTGTGGCTGATGTACTTTCAGCAAAGTGCCCCACTAAGCAGGTAAAGATCGGTGTGAACGATGAGTTCGGTCACTCGGGTCCCGCAGTTGATCTGCTGAAAGAATTCGGTCTTTGCGCTGAGAACATCGTTGCTAAGGCAAGAGATGCTGTAAAGGCTAAGTAATAATAAATATACAAGATGTCCCGTCCCTGCGGTCGGGGCATCTTTTTTAAGGGGATAATACACATATCACACTGACATCGAAATGAAAAGGCTCTCGTACTTTCAGGGATAAAGACTACGCTGAACAGGCGTGGGAGCAGCACTGAAATTATTGGTGGTGCGATAAATACCGGTACGCTATCCTGAAAGAAGAATGGGATATTCACAACAAAAACAGATAGTCACACCCCTGTGCATTCCTGAGTAGTATGCACAGGGGTGATCTTTTGAGCCTAAAACGAAGATCAAAGAAATGCAGGGCTTCGTATATACTGCTTGCTGTTCTCATTTTGCTTGCGGCGGTCACAGCGGTAATGGTACAGGAACTTAATGAGCATTTTGCTGAGATAGCCGAATTCCGCAGCAGGGAAGCTGCCACCGATGTAATGACCGAAGCTGTGGAAGAGACATTGTCCTTGTGCGGAGATGATACGTTATACAGGATAAATACCGACAGCAGCGGCAGAGTAATGTCCGCACAGCTGGATACGGCTGCGGCGAACCGTCTTAAAAATACTCTGACTCGTCAGATCGAACTCGGTCTGGAGGAAATGGGAGATGAGGGTGTGCTCATCCCATTGGGGACACTGCTGGGGATACCTGTTTTTTCGGGGAGGGGTACTTCGCTGAGACTTGGCGTTCAGCAGTTGGGCGCCGTTGACAGCGAGTTTTCATCTTCCATCGAAAGTGCAGGCATAAATCAGACGCGGCTGACGGTCTACGTCAAAGTCACCGCCGAGATACGCATTATACTTCCCGACGGGCACAAGGATATCAGCATATCGGAGGACTACATCATCAATGACAGCATCATCGTTGGCGATATCCCGCAGGCAATTTACGGTAACGGCATCGGAATGGCTTACCGATAATGGAAAAAGGACTGCTGATGTGCAGCAGTCCCTTGAGATCAGTCATTATCATTTTTTTGCTTTAGTGCGCTGATACAAACTGTTGAAAACTGAACCTCGATCGTCAGCGTTTTGAAACGCTGACCCACCGGTCTGCTTTGACGGCAGATTTTTTCGGGCGCTTATAAAATGAAGACCTTGCTAAGCTCATACATTATCTCGCTGAAATATCTGTCGCTGAGATCACTCACGCTCATGCACTCATTGGCGGGCAGCTTGTAAAAGTACAGCTTTTCAATGGTAACATCGTCCTCTTTGTTCCTGTAGACCTCGACACTCATGCCCGAGATCATCAGACTTGCCTTTATGCCGTTGTTTCGCGCAAAGATATCCTCGCGGAGAAATTCATCTAACATTGCGCCGTCACCTGCGGGACCCTTGCTCCAGCCTATCCTGCTCATGCCGCCTGCAAGTTCGATACTCTTCAGCACGCGCCCATTGAAGCGTTCGATGTACCCGCTGCTCAATTCTTCGGCTGTGGGCTTGAATATGCTCCTTGTCAGCTGTGGGAAGGGCTGTATGATATCATAGTCCTTCAGCTGCTGTTTCCATGCTGAAAGCTCCTCATCGGTCAGCTCAACAGGGTGAACGAGCCCTATCTGCGCGTTATCGGGTATGGTGAATTCCTCATCATCAACGGTGGTGAAGCTGCCGTCATCCAGATAGCGGAAGCTCTTTTCCAGTTTGTCATCCTTGTATATTCCCCAGATAAGACCTACTGCAAATCGGTGCATTATAGGATTAGCTACGAACAGTTTTTTCCATTTGGGAGAAGTCCAGCTGCGGGCGGTGCGCATAGTATTTTCAAGGCGCACAAGTTCTGCTGCAACGACGGTCTTCATCAGCTTTTTCATGGCAGTGAATTCCTTGTATGCCACATCCGCGACAGCTTTGTCATCGCTGGCTGAGGGCTTCGGCATAGACTTTATCTTCTTTCCGTCGCAGTATATCTCGGGCTCCAGCTTCGGGGAGATATACACTTTGAACTGCCTGCTGCCGTAGTCAAAGGTGCGGCACATATTCTCGTCGAAATCCAGATCGGGCACCATAAGGTCGGCAAACTCCTCTTTGCTCATGCCCAGTTTTTCAGCAGCGCAAAGCAAAGCGTCCGCAGAAGCCTTGCGTATGGAATTGAACCTGTGTTTGCGGGACATCTTCTCCACCTTCATGATATACTCGCTGCTGCCGTTGAGGGTTATCGCATGGGGTATCTCCTTTGCAAGCCCGCCCTTCTGCATCAGCGGCCAGTGCGCCATGAGCTCGTCAAACGTATCCATTGCCTGCTTGCCGCCGTAAACGCTGGCAAAGTAGAGCACCCATTTGTACTTAGCCTGTGCATAGAGAGTATCCGCATAATCGTAATTATGCTCCCGGAAAAACTCCATCCAGTCGGACTTAACTTCGGGCGGGGTGGTGAGCCACCTTTTAAGGACTTCATTTGCCAGCCTGCAAACGTCCTCGTCAACAAGCTCCGAAACTATGATATCCGCATTGGGGTCCTTCAGTCCCACGGAGTTCGCAAAGCACAGCAGGAGTGCTTTGATATAGCTTTCGTCCGCTTCGCCGCCGTCCTTTCTGTGTACGGGCGAGAAAGGCTCTTTGAACAGCCATTCCAGCTTTGAAGTCTTTTTGCCTTTGGTCATTTCCTTTACTACATCCGCAGCAGAAGCCTTTTCATCGGCAGTGTCATCGCCTGATACCACCGCCAGCATACTGCCTATCCTAGCTTTCAGCTTGTCGGTCTTTTCGGCGGCAAGCGCCTTTTTAAGCTCGGGGATATATGCCTTTGCTCCTTGTCTTTCTATTATGGTAAGAGCAAGATCTCTTGCGGAAGACTTCTTCGATCTAAGCAGCGATTTAATATCATCGCTCCAGTCGGGGTGTCTGATAATGATCTCGGAAACTTCCTCGCGTAAAGATCTTGAAGCATCTTCCGCCAGTGCTACTATCTGCCTGCGGTACTTGTTTTCGTCTTTCCTGAAAAGTGCCAGTGCGATACCCTTAGCTGCCGATGTGCATTTTGTGATATCTGCGGAAGCTATCTCGTCTATATGGGCAGAAAAGCAGTTTATGTAATCTTCCACCGCTGAATTGTCATGCTCCGAAATATTTCCGCAAATATCAAGTGCCTGGGCGATATTCGCACCCACAGCCAATAATTTGTCTGCTATACCTGTGATATCTGTGCCGCTGTATCCTGTCACTTTATACATATGATTGCTGTATCTACCGATACTACTGCCAAGTACTGCGATACAGCGTATAATGAAATCGTCCTCGCCAAATATATTGAAATATTTACATT
>NZ_CAMHRZ010000173.1 GCF_946187255.1 uncultured Ruminococcus sp. | reverse complement strand
GCTCTTGGGAAACTGTCCGACGAGGATTATGCTATGCTCTCAGGGACGTATAAAACAGAGCAGGTACAGCTTGAGAAGACTGTCAATGAACTTTCGACAGAGCTTGAACAGATCAGGAAAGATGAAGAAAACACCGAGCGTTTCTTGAAAATCGTAGATAAATACACCGATATTACCGAACTGACGTATGACCAGCTCAGAGATTTTATTGATAAGATTTTCATCTACGAAAAGGACAAAGTAAACAAAACACGAAGGATCGAGATATTCTATAACTTTGTTGGGAATATTTCGTAAACGTAAATAAGAATTATGGTGTACGCTGTGGGATGCCTACTGAAGAAAGGTTTTCCTCATGTCAATTTATTGACATTGGCTTCTTTCCAAAGACTTTTGCCTCTTTTGGTCGGGGGCAGCGAGGTCTTAAAGGATTTGCGGGTATCGGACGTTTGTTATGTTCCGAAAGTTTGTCTGCCCCCGCCCAAAAGAAACGAAAGTTTCAGAGAGGGGCTTGGGGACAGCTTTTCTTCAAAGAGATTTATCTCAACAGGTTTCACAATACGCAGGATAAATTATCGTTTATAGCAGCACACAACTAGATCGGAATATCAATATATTAATGCACAAGCCCGCAGGATGCCGTTCCTGCGGGCTTTTATGTTGTTTTGCAGCCGCAGAGGGGGTCCCGCGAGCAAGGAAAATAGATAAAATGGGGCGTTTTTGGATTGTTATGTTGTGGATATCGCTAAAACTTTCTTTGCAGGGGCGGCGCTTGCTTTACAACAGGGGGAAATCGTGGTATAATCAAATTTGAGTGATTTTTTGTGAGGAGTGTGCAGAATGGGCAGTAACTACGGCGGAAAGCTGGAAAAGCTGGAAAGACAGATGGCTGAAAAGAGCTTTTTTGAATTTGTTTTCGGGCATTTCATCGGCAAGCTGGATGAACTGGCAGCCCTGGCTTCAAGGACTGTTATCTCCCTGAAAAGCAGGGTGGATAAAAACAAGATAGTCTTTATGCACTACGATAACAGATACCAGTGCAACCCGAAGTATATCTGCAATGAGCTTCTCAGACAGAACAAGGGCTATGATATAGTATTCGTTGTAAGACCCGAGATCGCGGATGAATTCCCCTCACCGCTGCCTAAGGGCGTGAGGACGGTGAAGATCAACTCGCTGGAGCATTTCTATGAGCTGGCGACCGCGAGGATATGGGTGGATAACGCACTTTGCTGCCCCCTCAGCTTCGTGCTGAAAAAGCGCGGGCAGGTGCTTATAAATACCTGGCACGGCTCCCTTGGGCTGAAAAAGATTACGGGAGTGCCCGACCCTAAGTGGCGGCTGGGCGCTAAGATAGCGGGAAAGACCACCGATTATATGATATCCAATTCGGCGTTTGAGACACAGGTCTACCGCAGCACCTACTGGGGCGACCCGAAGATAAAGGTGCTTGAATACGGACACCCGAGAAGTGATATACTCTTCTGCGGCGAGGAAAAGAAGCGCAGACTGAAACGCAAGGTGTGCAGACATTACGGCATACCCGAAGATACCTCGCTGATACTCTATGCGCCCACCTTCCGCAATGATATGAGCCTGAGATATTACGATCTCGACCATGCGGCAGTGCTGGCGGCGGCTAAGGAACGCTTCGGCGGTGAGTGGAAGATACTCGACCGCTATCATATCAAGGTGGCGGATAAGCTGAAAAAGCGCAGACCCGACCCCGATATCCTGGACGGCAACAGCTATGAGGATATACAGGAGCTCATGGCGGTATGCGATATCGGTATTACAGATTATTCCAGCTGGATATGTGACTACATCCTGGGCAGCGGTGCGGGATTTATATATGCGCCCGACCTGAGCAAATACGACAAGGAGCGCGGCTTCTACTATCCGCTGGAAGAAACACCCTTCCCCATAGCTGAGAACAACAGGGATATGGTAAAGAATATCCTTACATTCAGCAAGGAACAGTACGCCGAAAAGCGCAGCAGCTTCCTTGAAAAGCGCGGCTGCCGCGAAGACGGCAGAGCAGCACGGAGAGTGGCTGCACTTATCAACAGGATCATGGAAAACAATTAATGCGAATAATTAGATAAATAAGGTGATTTTCAATTATGCTGGACATCGTCCTTTTATGTACAGACCACGTCAAGACCAAACAGCAGCTCAACAGGCTGGTGGAGACCTCCTGCTTTGCAAACGGAGATATAGATATAACTATCGCTGATTTTACGGGTGAACTAAAGATCACCAAGCAGGACGGCGTACATTCCTTCGATGCAAGCGAGATGACGCTGGGAATGGGCTGCAATGCGGCACTTGACAAGACCTCAAATGAGCTGATAATGTTCGCCGCAACGGACGGCAAGTACCCCGACAGCGGACTGAAAGGCATTATCAAAATGACAGGACGCACAGGGATAAGCTCGCTGCATCCCTGGTACGCAAATTCCAACGGCAAGGATACCACATACTTGGGCTTCAAGCCCAATACCGACAAAAAAGGCAGTATGCTCATCGATCTTTCGCTGACTCCCGACAGGTTCCACCTGTGCTTTGCGGCGTTCGCTTTTGAGAAAAAGCTGTTCGAGGGCAGACGCTTCGATGAGGAGCTGCCCCTTGAATGTGAGCATAAAATGCTGATGGAGATACTTGACGACAAGAAGAAGTACACCCTTATAGATGAACCCTTCACGATGATAGACCCGCCCGAACTGGATTTCTTCAACTATTCCCCCCAGTTTGAAAGAGGCTGGTATGAGGAATGCATGGATGATTTCCTGGTGGATGCGGTAAAAGAGGATTCTTCCGAGTTCGTGCAGAGATTTGTATTATATATGATACTTTGCAGGTACGCCTGCAATATGAACGAGAGGGACAAGGGTCTGCTGAACCCTGAGGAAGCGCAGGCTTTCTTTGACAAGACGGGCAAGGCGCTGAAAAATATCGATGATGTGGTCATCGCCAGCTCCCATATTCTCAACGGAAAAGGTCTTGTGCCGAAATTCCTGTCGCTCAACCTGCTTCGCATGAAGTATAACGACGATAAGCTGATGCCCGAGATATCCGCCACAGGCGCAGAGATATCCGCACACATCGGCACTGCACAGATATGGAAACTGGACGGCACCAAGATAGAATTCAAGTCGGTATACAGCGATGACGAAAAGCTGGTGATGGACGGATTTTTCCCGGGAGTATATGTTTTCCCCGAGGGCGGGATGAAGATCATCGCCATGGTGAACAACAGCATAGCTTATCCCGTCAGGGAGAACCATATCTACGCGCTGAACAAGTTTTTCAATATATCCGCCAAGGGCAACTATACCTTCTGCTTCACCATGCCCCTGACAAGTCTCGACAAGGTGCGCAGCCTTACTTTTATGCTGGAATACAAGGGCAGGCATTACCCGCTGGGTGCGACTTTCCTGCGTGCCATGTCCAAATTCAGCAACATGAAGGCTTCCTACTGGATATGCAATAAGAGCATAGTATCCTTTGACAGCTCATCAAAGAGCTTTATATTCGAGCCGCTGACCAAAAAGGCTCACCGCGCTCACGAAAAGGCATTTCTGCGGGCTATATGGCGCAGTACAAGCGGCACATGGCGGCTGAAAATGGTGGGCAACCGTCTGCTTTACTGGCTGACCAAGCCCATGTACCGAAAGAACAAGATATGGCTCACCCAGGACAAGCTGTTCAAGGCGGGCGATAACGGCGAGTACTTCTTCCGCTACGTCAAGGAGCATCAGCCAAAGGATGTAAAGATATACTATGTGGTGGACAAGAAGTCCCCCGACTGTCCCAGACTGCAAAAGGAGTTCAAGGACAGTGTACTTGTGTTCAGCTCGCTGAAACACCGCATCATCGCACTGCATACCGACCTGATGCTGGCGACCCATGTGGATACCCTCACCTGCAACGGCTATTACGGCGCGATACAGCAGTACTTCAAGGATCTCTACAACGCAAGGGTGGTATGTCTCGCTCACGGTCTTACGATACAGCGCATCGCCCAGTATCAGAACAGAGTTTTCGACAATACACAGCTGTATTTCTTTGCGTCGAAGTATGAGGTAAAGAACGTCAGCCACGAGGTTTACGACTATTTTGACAAGAGGGCACTCTGCCTTACGGGTCACGCCAGATATGACGGGCTGAAAAGCAATGACAAGAAGATGATACTGATAACGCCCACCTGGAGACGTTCTGTTACTACGGGCAAAGCGGCAAAGGGCAAGGTGTACGGACACAGCTCGAACTTCGTACACAGTGATTACTACAAGATATACAACAGCCTCATAAACGATGAGAGACTTATCAAGACCGCCAAGGAACACGGATACCGCATAGTTTACCTGCTCCATCCTGCAATGTCCAGCCAGCTGGAGGACTTTGAAAAGAGCGAGGGCGTGGAGATAGTAGCGGCGGCAAGCGATATCAGCTACGAAAAGATACTCACCGAATCGAGCCTTATGGTAACGGACTATTCGGGCGTACAGTTCGACTTTGCGTACATGAAGAAGCCGCTGGTATACTATCATCCCGATATACTCCCGCCCCAGTACGAAGCGGGAGGACTGGAGTACGAGACTATGGGCTTCGGTCCTATATGCCGTGACCACAAACAGATAGTGGACACACTTTGCGGCTACATCGAGCGCAAGTGCGTGATGGAGGATATGTACAAGGAAAGAGTGGATGAATTCTTCCAGTATTCCGACCACAGGAACTGCGAGCGTATCTTCAAGGAGGTCGTGGAATTCCAGAGCAGGTTCGGAAAGGTGAATGAATACGATCACAGCGGAGGAGGTAAAAAATGAGTCTGCTGGGATATGCTTCAAAAGAATACAAGGACGAAAAGGGCAGAGACTACTTTTTTGACAACGCAAAGTTCATACTGATAACGCTGGTCGTCATAGCCCACGCGATATCTCCGCTGAAAGCCGATATACCCGAGATAAACACATTCTGGAAGATGGCGAACACGCTTCACATGCCCTGCATGATATTTATCACGGGCTATTTCGGAAAAAGCTACATAAAGAACGGCACGGTAAAGACTCAGCGCTTTGTGACCTATATGGTATACTACCTGGCGGCACAGATAGCTGTGACCCTGTTTGAGTATTTCGTGCTGAAGGACTACAAGATAGGAAAATCCTTTTTCTTCCCGCGTTCATCGCTGTGGTACCTTATGTGTATGCTTTGGTGGTTCGGGCTGATGCCCTACTACTACAAGATCAAGCCGAAACTGCTGCTGACCTTTGCATTCCTTGCGGCGTTTGCCTGCGGGTATGACAACAAGGCGGGAGATTTCCTGAGCGTACTGAGAGTGGTGAACCACTTCCCTGTCTTTCTGGCGGGATACTATTTCAAAAAGGAATGGCTGTTCAAGTTCCGCAACAAGATCACACAGGCGTGTGCGGCAGTTATCATGGCGGGAATGGCGGTCTGGACCTACTTCAATCTGGACAGGATACCGAACAAGATAATCACCAGCAATTTCAGCTATGCAGACTCGGATCTCGTATCCATGACTTCGACCCCGACTGCGTTCCTGCACAGGGTATGCTTCTATCTGGCGGCGTTCGTATTATGTGCCTGCTTCCTGCTGCTTGTGCCGAGAGGCAAGGCAGTATTCACCAAGATGGGTTCAAGGACATTGCAGGTATACATACTCCACAGATTTCTGTATCTGGCAGAGACAGCATTCCTATGGTATGAGCCTTTTGAGGGTTCACTGAAAGGTGCGCTGGAAATGGCTGCCATCGGATTTGCGGTAACTATCATACTTGCGCAGAAGCCATTTGAATACCCGTTCATGCTTCTGGGGAAGATAACCCTGAAGCCCTTTGAGATAAACAGTGAGGAAAAAGTCAAGGTCTGAACAGACAGGAGGAATAAACAATGAACATAGCAGTTATTTTCGCAGGCGGCAGCGGCGTGAGAATGGGCGCGGGCATACCCAAGCAGTTCCTTGAGATCAACGGGAAGCCCATAATCGTCCACACACTGGAGCTGTTTGAGAACCACAACGAGATAGACAAGATCTACGTTGTCATGCTGAAGGATTACATTCCCTACATGAACAAGCTGATCAAGAGATTTGCGCTGACAAAGGTATGCGCAGTCGTTCCCGGCGGCGAGAGCGGTCAGGACTCGATATACAACGGTCTTAAAAAGGCACAGAGCGAAAACCCCGACGACTCCATCGTACTGATACACGACGGTGTACGCCCCTGGGTGAGCTATGATACTATATGCAACAACATAGACGGTGTAAAGGAGCACGGCAACGCCATCACCTGCACGCCCTGTTTTGAGACGATACTCATGAGCACCACAGGAAAGACTGTAGAGACAGTACCCTACCGCAAGGACACCTACGCGGCGCAGGCACCTCAGAGTTTCTATCTTGGTGATATAATCGCAGACCACGAAGAGATAAGGAAAAAGCCTGAGCGCTACGAAAATCTGGTAGA
Source organism: uncultured Ruminococcus sp. (assembly GCF_946187255.1). Lineage (GTDB taxonomy): Bacteria > Bacillota > Clostridia > Oscillospirales > Ruminococcaceae > Hominimerdicola. The sequence continues at coordinate 567 of NZ_CAMHRZ010000173.1, read as the reverse complement.
CTCCTGCACTCTGATAAAGAGTCTCGGCAAGGAAGCTCACATGGTAGAGGGCAATCGCGGAAACATCAAGGTAACGACCCCTGAGGACGTATATATGTACCGTGCGCTCATTCAGTACCGTGAGAACGAGCAGGCTTTCGGCATTGGCTCTACGCCTGATATACTGAAACAGAAATGATGATATGATTATTTGACCGACTGCTGTTTTTCAGCGGTCGGTTTTTGTTTGTGGTATGTTGTTTGCGAGGGCGTAAGGGAGTGCCGTTGACCCTATAGCGGTTACTCCTGCTTTTATCATGGGGAGTTCGGGGCGACCGCTCAACGAGCTATCGCCGTTGAGCTAGTGGACGCGCGGCAATGTATTTACGCGGAAAGAAAGAGCGTGGACGATTTTTTGTCCACGCTCATAGTGTTTTGGTTATTGCCGCGCTTTTTGGGAGCGTTTGTTTGCTTTGCTTATCGAACTTTCGCTTGTCTCGCTTTTATAGTTCGCTGTGCATTTTGGTTTTGCACCTTGGTGATTGAGGGGCTCTGCCCCTCAAACTTCCCGCAAGCCTTTCGCGAAAG
>NZ_CAMHRZ010000172.1 GCF_946187255.1 uncultured Ruminococcus sp. | reverse complement strand
CAAGCCTGCTGGCGCGAGGCGTACGCCGACGCAGTCGCGTAAACCGCGCGCTTTGATTCGCGGCTGGCTTTGTTTTGGGCGTTGGTTCCCTGCCGCGAAACCTACTTTCTTTCCTGCCACACTCACTTTTTCTCCTCTCAAAAGTGAAAGTTTTGTGTAGCCGCGATTTATCGTTGACAAATTCGTTATGATATGTTAAAATTAATAATGGATATTGACGATAGGGGGGATATAATGTTCAAATGTTCACAAATGTTCTCCGATAATATGGTGCTCCAGCGCGATAAAGTCATAGCTGTATGGGGTACCGGCGATGACGGCGAACTCATCTCGGCTGTTATCGGTGACCATAAAGCTGAGTGTGTTATAAAAAACGGTAAATGGCGCTGCTTCCTGCCGCCTATGCAGGCTGAGGATGGACTGACTCTCATTGTCAGCAACGGCAAAAACAGCGTGAGATTCACCGATGTCGCTATCGGTGAAGTGTGGCTGCTGGGCGGTCAGTCAAATATGGAGCTGGAACTTCAAAACTCCAAGGACGGCGCAGAGTATCTTTCTAAACTGGATCAGGGCGTTCCTATACGTTATTATTATATGCCCAAAGTGGCTTCCGCCGAAGAAGCAGAAGCTCAGGGCGAACACACCGCATGGACTAAAGCGGGCAGTGACAGCTCACGCAACTGGAGCGCTGTAGGCTTCCACTTCGCCAACAAGCTCTCCAAGGAGCTGGGTGTGGTAGTCGGGCTCATCGGCTGCAACTGGGGCGGCTCGTCGGCTTCCTGCTGGGTGGATCGGTCTGTGCTGGAAACGGACAGACGGCTGTACCCCTATATACTGGAGTACGATCAGAGTATAGCGGACAAGTCCCTTGAACAGCAGCGGGCGGAGTATGATGAGTATGTCGAATATGACACGGATTGGTTCATAAGATCGCAGGAGATAATGAGCAAGGAGCCGGATATCACCTGGCAGGAACTGGAAAAACGCCTGGGCAAGAACAAATGGCCGGGTCCCAAGAATTCCTTCAACCCGTTCAGACCCGCGAATATGTACGAAAATATGCTGATGCGGGCGTGCCCGTACACCATCAAGGGTTTTCTGTACTATCAGGGCGAATCCGACGACCACAAGCCCGAAAGCTACTACACTCTGCTGACGGCGCTGATCTCAAAATGGCGCGAAAAGTGGGGGGACGATACTCTTCCGTTTATAATGGTACAGCTGCCCATGTTCCAATACGCGGGCGAGGAGGACAAAAAACACTGGTGCAAGATACGTTCCGCACAGATGAAAGCCTTCCGCACAGTGAAGAATACAGGCATAGCGGTGATACTCGACTGCGGAGAGTTCAACGAGATACACCCTAAGGACAAGCTGCCCGTTGGCGAAAGGCTCTGCCTGCAAGCCGAGAAGCTGTTCTACGGCATGGATGATGTGGAAGCCTTCGGTCCCATGTTCAAAAACTGCGTATTTCACGGGGTCACGGCGGAAGTCAACTTCGACTACTGCTTCGATTTCAAGTCAAACGGCAAGATCACAGGCTTTGAGCTGGCGGGCGAGGACGGCGTGTTCCATGAAGCCAGCGCGATACTGGGCGGCGGTCAGGCACTGGTCACCTGCAAGCAGGTAACTAAGCCCACAGCGGTGAGATACCAGTGGACCAACTACGCTGAGGTCACGGTTTTCGGCAGCAACGGGCTGCCAATGGCGCCATTTTCCACAGTTGACGAAGTATGACATTTAAACAAACGCAAAAGTTTTTAATCATTTTAACAAATTATAAAAGCATCACAAAGTAATTTTGTGAAATGTCTACAAAATTGATTTATGCCACTTGAAATTTAATAAGAAGTGTGGTATTATAATTTATGTCAAGATGATGTACTATATGTGCATCGTTCAATGTTATTTGAGTTTGGAGGAAAATAATATGTTCAAGAAAATTTCAGCAATAGCAGCCGCTGCAGTTATCGCAGCTTCTATGTCTGTTTCTGCTTACGCTACAACATATCAGGATGCAGTTGATGCAGCTAAGGCAGCCGGCGTTCAGACACTCAACGTTCAGCAGCTGGATAACTTCCTGCAGCCTAACTCTGATTGCTTCACTTCAGAAGAGTATGATGATATGATCAGCGTTCTGAACGGCGTTAGAGACAAGTATGTTGCACCTTACTGCAAGGGCGGCTCTAAGCAGATCTTCGACAAGACTCCCGGCGAGCTGACTGAGGAGGACAAGATCGTTCTCGGTAGAAACTGGACTGAGGCTGAGAAGCAGGATATCCAGAAGACACTGATCGATCTGGGTGCTAAGTATGATGTTCAGATTACTATCACACAGGATGATAAGGCTCACTACACTGTAGCAGCTGAGATCGACCTGGCTAAGAGACCCCACAGAGGTAACGACAGCGGTAACCAGAAGGGTGAGGGCGACAGCAATAAGGATAAGAACAGCAGCAGCAAGGGCAGCGGCACTACTTCCAGCAAGGCTTCCGGCGGCACACAGACCAAGACTGATAACCCCGTAGCATCTACCGGTGCTGAGGAGCAGTCTTCCAACGGTGCAGCAGCAGCAGTTGCAGCAGTTACTCTGGCACTGGCTGGCTTCGGCGTTGCAGTAGTTGCTAAGAAGAACAAGGCATAATAGTCTATATTTCGGAGTGAATAATTATGAGCGATACCGTCTCGGCTAACCAGACGGAACACAGCACTCATAAGCATAAAACTTCGTCATCACGGGTGTTGAGGACATTCACTTATGTTCTCACACCCTTTTTGATATTGGTAGTTTTATGCAGTGCTGTCGTGCTGGTACTTTATAAGCCCTTCAGAGAATACAAACCCTATATCGATCTGGCTTTCGGCGGCGCTTCGATGGAGGTCAGGAACCTGCGTACCCTCAATAAGTACAGGGACGACGACGCTCCCGACCAGGTAAAGGAGATCTCGGTGGATGTCAACGGCACGCAGGAGACCCACACCATCGTTTACCCCTATTACGGCGACCGCTACGCTACCCTTAACTGCGAAGCTGCGGGCATGAAGGATATCCCCGTGTACAGCGGCACCGCCACCGATGTGCTGGAGTACGGCGCAGGCTGGTATAACGGTTCGGTATATATCGGCAGACCGGGCAACGTGGTCATCGCAGGACACAACCATACATTTTTCTACAATCTTCCAAAGTGCGAGATAGGTGATATCGTCACTCTTGAGACTTCTTACTGCAAGTGTACCTACATCGTCAACGAGAGGGTGGTCTTCCACGAGAAGGACTATAAGTACGTCTACCCCACCGAAGACGACAGGCTGACTATGTACACCTGCTGGAACAACGGCAAGCTGGGTATGTCCGAGTACCGTCTGGCTTATATATGCAAGCTGGAAAACATCGAATGGAAAGAAGAGGTCGATAAGGACGAATGAAAAAACTACATCACTATACCCCTATGCTGTTACTCACCATTGCAGCTTCGGTGTTCATGATAGTTACGGAGTTACTGGTATTCTGTAATTATATGGTATTCAACACCGATTACTATGTGTGGGTCATCACCGACAGCGGGGCAGATTCAGCATTGTATAACGAGATCGACACCTATTTCCGCAGACTTTCCCAGCCCACGGGCATCCCTCAGGAGGTCTACACCAAAAGCCTTGACAAGAAGAAAGTCTCGACGGCATCCAAGAGGATGACCAAAATGGCGCTGGACTATACCTTCGGCAAGTCCAATGCAGAGCCCGCACCTAATTATGACTATACCCAGTTCGAGACGGACGTTACCGAGTATATCGAGAAATATTCCGAAGCCAACAATATCGAAAAGGATGCGGAGTATTACAGCTTCATCGACAATACCATAGACGTTGCCGAGAAGAAAATGGATGCCAGCTTCGATATCATGATGGCAGGCAAGCTGGCTGACAGTTCGGTGCCTAAGCTGACAAGGAAGGTGGTACCCACACTGAATTACGTTATGGGCATCTCCATACTTGTGCTGGCAGGACTTTTCGGGCTGATGTATTTTGTTGACAGGCACCATGTGTGCGATCTCCCCTACTGGCTGGGAACGATCATGTTCAGCGGCTCGGCAGTGTTCCTTATCCCTGCGGTGTATTGCAGAGCAACGGGTTATTTTGACGGCTTCTTCATGGAGGAACAGAGCCTGTACTACGCGATAACGGGCTCCATATACAACGTGACCGACCGACTGATAATCGCAAACGGGATACTTTTTGCGTTGGGCATCGTGCTCATCATATTTGCGCAGGTGATACACGTTTACCGCATCAAGGATGCGCGTGAACGCGCACATGAAGACGAAGATTAATTCATAATTCATAATTCATAATTCATAATTTTGGGCGAGGGGCGGTAAAACGCTGTTCTTAGGATAGAATGCCAAGGAGAAGAGCTTTGGGTCAAGCCTTTCGCGAAAGGCTTGCGGAGAGCTCGAGAGGCAGAGCCTCTCGGTCAAGGTGCTAAAGCGACGCGGAAACCGTGTATTATTAGCACACAAAACTACCGCCTAAATAAAGCGCGGCAATAACAAACAACAGAGCGTGGACAAAAAACCGTCCACGCTCTTTCTTTGTGCGTAAATTCATTGCCGCGCGTCCCCCAGCTCAACGGCGATAGCTCGTTGAGCGGTCGTTCAGCAGTCCCCAACGATAAAAGCAGGTTCATCCGTGATAGGGTTCAGCGACATTGTGTTTTTCCCAAAAGGAACAACAAAGTGCGGGGGCAGGTCGCCCCTCGTTCCTCGTGGCGAGAGATCAACGAGCTTCGCCGTTGATCTCGGCGCGGGCGGTGTATCACGCCTGTGAGTTTGTGCGGGGCTATTACTTTTGCAGACGCGCGATAATGGTGACCGCCCGCGCTTATTTGAGCGTTAGATTGCTTTACTCTTATAGTTTGCTGTGCATTTTGGTTTTGTGCCTTGGTGATTGAGGCTCTGCCTCAAACTCCGCAAGCCTGCTGGCGCGAGGCTTGACCGCGCGCTTTATCTCGCACACAGCTTTGTTGTTCTTACCCAACTCAGTCTGCGTCAAAGTTTCTTGTGCTTGCGTCTATGATATCCTAAGAACAGCGCACTTTCCGCCCCTCACCCAAAATTATGAATTATGCATTATGAATTATGAATTGAACCCGCATAATACCCCAGCATCCCTGTCATTATCGTAAAAGCCACCTGCCTGCGGTATTCGGGAGTCTCCAGCTTCGCCGCTTCTTCGGGATTAGACAGAAAACCGCATTCCGCCATCACTGCGGGGGTGTCGGTCTTGTCCAGCAGGAAAAGCTCGTCGTCCACCGGCTTTGTCTCCCTCTCATTTTCGGGCTGCAAAAGCTGCACGAACTGCCGCTGCATCGCCGCCGCCAGCCTTTCGCCGCCGCTGTTGCGTCTTGAATAGAACATCTGCGCACCGCTGTATCTGCTGTCGGTGAACTGATTCTGGTGTATCGACACCGCCGCCCCCTTGCAGCTGTCGAACACCGCCAGGCGGTTCTTCATGTCCGACTGCTTCTGCTTTGCCAGACCCGTCACGCCCTCGTCGTATACCGAGCGGTCGTCCTCGCGGGTCATGGTGACCTCCCAGCCCATTATCGTCAGCAGTTCCCGCTCAGTCAGGGCGATATCCAGATTTATGCCCTTTTCCGCCGTCCCGTTCACGGAAACACACCCGCCGTCCATTCCCCCATGCCCCGCATCGAGAGCCACCTGCGGTCTTTCGGCTATCGGTGAGGACACCGCCGCGCTTATGCGTTCCTGCGCTTTTTTGCCTGCGGCATCTCCAGCCCACACCATGCCCGCCAGCAGCAGGAAGATACCGCAGCAGGCAGCAGTTCTTTTTATTATCTTTGAGTTCATGTATGTACCTCCTTGTGTTACTGGTATATTTTATGCGGGTGTTGGGGGAGATAGTATTGGGGCAGCCGGCACGCGGGAGCAAACAAGCGCATAAAACAAACTGTGCCGCGAATCAAAGCGCGCGGTCAAGCCTCGCGCCAGCAGGCTTGCGAGGAGTTTGAGGGGCGGAGTCCCTCAATCACCAAGGCGCAAAACCAAAATGCACAGCAAACTATAAGAGAAAAGTAAACTAACGTTCGATAAGAAAAACAAGCTAACGCCTTAAAAAGCGCGGCAATAACGAAATTACGAGCGTGGACAATCAACCGTCCACGCTCTTTCTTTCCGCGTGAATACATTGCCGCGCGTCTTCCAGCGAGGACAGCGAAGCGTCTCCGAGCGGTTTGCCCGAAGTCCCCGACGGTAAAAGCAGAAACTCTCGCCCACATTGTCCCCGCCGCCCCCTACGAAAAAAAGCAGCGCTTTCAGCTTTGTTAAATAAGATGTTAACTTTCTGTTTTTTTCAAACATTGCTTGACATTTTGCCTGCGAAGGATTATACTATAAATAAAGGAGGGATCACTATGAAAAAACTACTATCATTGATCACAGCACTGACTATCAGCACAGTTTCCGTTATGCCCGCCTTTGCTGAGGGCAAGCTTGCAGTTGGCGATATAAATGGTGACGGCACGGTAAATGTCACCGATATTTCGCTGATAGCCGCGCACGTCAAGGGTCAGAAAGCCCTGCCCGAAGAGATGCTCTGCAGAGCCGACATAAACGGCGATGAACGCATAGATGTCGGTGATCTCGCGATGCTGTCGGTATATGTCAAGGGCAGCTACAATGAGGTCTGGGATATCTACGGCAAGCTCAGAACATTTATCACTGAGAACGACCTTGACGCATGGATAGGATTATCTCCCAACAACCTTAAAGGCGGCGGGACTGCTGTGTCTGTCACGGTGGACGGTACAGCATTTGCCGACGAAGCAAATGAGCCAAAGGAAACACTTGAAAAACACGGTGATCGCGCTTATAAAAGGATCGTTGATTTCATGGAAAAAAACGGCATAGACCCGAACAAAGTAATGTTTGATATGCTCGATTAATGATCGCCCCCGATACGGTTATGAACGGTATCGGGGGTGTTTTTGTTTCTTTGCGGCGGTGGGGGCTATTCACCCTATCACGGGTACTTCCTGCTTTTATCGCAAGAGAGTGATGAACGACCGCTCGGAGACGCTTCGC
>NZ_CAMHRZ010000171.1 GCF_946187255.1 uncultured Ruminococcus sp. | reverse complement strand
GCTATCCAGGGATATACCTTCTTTGAAGGCAGATGACCGCCCTCACCAGGCTTTGCACCCTGTGCCATTTTGATCTGTATCTCGTTTGCAGATACGAGATACTCGCTGGTAACTCCGAAACGACCCGATGCCACCTGCTTGATGGCTGAGCATTTCTTGGAGGTAAGTCTTTCTGGACTCTCGCCGCCTTCACCCGAATTCGATCTGCCGCCGATGCTGTTCATGGCTTCGGCAAGACATTCATGGGCTTCCTGCGAGATCGAACCGTAGGACATGGCACCCGTCTTGAAGCGCTTGCATATACTTTCAACGCTTTCTACCTCATCTATCGGTATAGGCGTGCAGCTGTCAAAGTCGATATTCAGCAGACTTCTGAGGGTGAGCTTTTTATCCTCACGCTCAAAGCAAGCGGTATACTTCTTGAAGGTATCATAGTTATTGTTCCATACCGACTGCTGGAGAAGATGTATAGTCTCGGGGGTATACAGATGCTCTGTCTTGCCCGAACGCAGCTTGTGGCTGCCGAGACTGGATATGCCGTTGTCGTTGTTGAGTCCCAGCGGATCGAAAGCGGCTGTGTGCAGCTTTTCTGTACGGCGGCTGATATCATCAAGACCGATACCGCCTATCCTGCTGACGGTACCGCGAAAATAACGGTCGATCAGTTCATCGGATATACCTACAGCTTCAAACAGCTTGCTGCCCTGATAGGACTGTATCGTGGAGATACCCATCTTTGAAGCTATCTTTACGATGCCGTGAAGTACAGCGCTGTTATAGTCGTCCTCTGCGGCATAGAAATCCTTATCGAGCATCTTGTCTTCGATGAGCTCGCGGATGGTCTCATGAGCGAGATAAGGATCCACAGCGCAGGCACCATAACCCAGAAGTGCGGCAAAATGGTGTACCTCACGGGGCTCGGCACTTTCAAGGATAAGTGCGACCGCTGTCCTCTTCTTGGTGGAGACCAGATGCTGCTGAAGTGCAGCAACTGCCAGCAGTGAGGGGATAGCGCAGTGATACTCGTCTACTCCCCTGTCGGAGAGGATAAGGATATTCGCACCGTTCCTGTATGCTCTGTCTGCTTCGATGAACAGACGCTCTATCGCTTTTTCAAGGTTAGTACCTATATAATAAAGTATCGGTATAACAGCCGAACGCAGACCATCGCTGTCCATATTCTTTATCTTGAGCATATCCGTTTCGGTAAGTATCGGATGCTCGATCTTGAGAACATGGCAGTTCTCGGGCTTTTCTTCAAGGATATTTCCGTCCTCACCGATGTAAACGCTGGTGTCGGTAACTATCTCCTCGCGTATAGCATCAAAGGGAGGGTTAGTTACCTGTGCGAAGTTCTGCCTGAAATAGTTGAACAGAGGCGGGTCATTCTTATCAAGAGGTGGTAAAGGCAGGTCGGCACCCATCGATGCAATGGGCTCGGTGCCGTTCTCAGCCATAGGAAGGATACTGCCGTTTATATCCTCGTAGGAATAGCCGAAAGCCTTCTGCATACGGGTAAGCTCTTCTCTGGTGTAAGCACTGACGTTTTTGTTGGGGATGTGCAGATCGTGGAGCTTTACCAGCTGAGTGTCCAGCCATTCACCGTAGGGCTGGCGGGTGGAGAAATGTGTTTTCAGTTCATCATCACCGATGAGTCTGCCTTGTTTTGTATCAACAAGGAGCATCTTTCCGGGACGGAGCCTGTCTTTGCTTATTATCATCTCGGGCGGGATGTCTATACAGCCTGTCTCGGAGGACAGTACCAGAAAACCGTCGGAGGTCACGCAGTATCTTGAAGGACGCAGACCGTTTCTGTCAAGTACGGCGCCCATAACTTCGCCGTCGGAGAATATGATGGATGCGGGACCGTCCCAGGGTTCCATCATAGTTGCGTAATACTGGTAGAAATCATACTTTGCCTTTGATATGCTCCTGTCATTCTTCCAGGGTTCGGGAATGGTTATCATGACCGCAAGGGGCAGCGGCATTCCCGACATTGCCATGAATTCAAGGGCATTATCAAGTCTTGCGGAGTCGGAGCCGTCCGCATTGATCGCGGGTAAAATTTTGTACATATCATCCTTGAAGGCTTCACAGTGCATCGTTTCCTCGCGGGCAAGCATCTTATCGGCGTTGCCTGTGATGGTGTTGATCTCACCGTTATGAACGATCATCCTGTTGGGGTGAGCCTTCTGCCAGCTGGGGATGGTATTGGTGGAAAAACGCGAGTGTACCATAGCTATAGCGGAGATGAAATCCTCACTGCGGAGATCGGCATAGAAACGGCGCAGCTCATGTACCAGAAACATACCCTTGTATACTACCGTCCTGCTTGACAGCGAGCATACATAGGTACTGTCGGCACTCTGCTCGAATATACGCCTTGTAACGTAGAGTCTGCGCTCAAATTCAAGTCCTGCGGCGCAGTTCTCGGGACGCTTTACAAAGCACTGCATGATGTAAGGCATACTGTCCAGCGCCTTCTGACCGAGTATCTCGGGTGATGAAGGAACTTCTCTCCAGCCCAGCAGGTCAAGCCCGTTCTTGCCTGCGATTATCTCAAACAGCTTGATAGCCTGATTTCTTTTCAGCTCGCTCTGGGGCAGGAAGAACATACCAACAGCGAAATCGCCTTCCTCACCGATATCAAAGCCCAGCTTTTTGCACTCACTGCGGTAAAGACCCGAAGGTATCTGTGAAAGTATACCAACGCCGTCACCCGTTTTGCCTTCGGCATCCTTACCTGCACGATGCTCCAGCTTTTCAACTATTGTAAGAGCGTCATCTACTACTCTCCTTGATTTTATACCCTTGATATTGACAACTGCACCGATACCGCAGTTGTCATGCTCGAATTCACTTCTGTACAGCCCGTGAGACTGAAATGCATTTTTGACTTCTTGTTCCTTCATCATATCACACCTCTGCAAAAATAAAAAGACGCTCACGCAAGGGCATGAAGCCCTTGTATGAACGTCCTTGTTCGTCTATTATTCTAACATATTCATTCTTGTCTGTCAATAGCTTAAAGCAAGTTTTATTGCAATATACGAAATAAAATCCTGCAAAAGATAAACATTTATAACATATCACCTAAAAAATCCGACTTGTTCAGCCGAGAAGTTTGAGCAGCCTTGCAGCAGCCTCTTCGGTGTCGGCAGGACTTCCGAAGGTGGAGAAGCGGAAATATCCTTCACCGCATTTGCCGAAGCCTTCGCCGGGTGTACCGACTATCTGTGCCTCGTTGAGCAGGAAGTCAAAGAATTCCCAGCTGCCCATACCGTTCGGGCATTCAAGCCATATATAAGGTGCATTTTTACCGCCCGTATACCATATACCCAGCTGATCGAACACCTTCATCAGCACCTTTGCGTTCTTCTTGTATACTGCGATATTCTGCTTGATCTGCTGCTGTCCCTCAGGGGTGAATACTGCTGCACCCGCACGCTGTATAACGTATGATACACCGTTGGTCTTGGTGGTACGGTTGCGCACCCACATCTTGTTGAAGTTCATGCTCGAACGCTCCAGGTCATGAGGGATAACGGTGTAGCCCAGTCTTGTGCCTGTAAATCCCGCTGTCTTTGAGAGCGAGCAGATCTCTATAGCACAGGTACGCGCACCTTCTATCTCGAATATGGAACGCGGCAGCGACTCATCCTCTATAAAGGCTTCATAAGCTGCATCAAAGAGTATCACCGAGCCGTTCTTGTTGGCATGATCTACCCACGCTTTCAGCTGTTCCCTGCTGAACACCGCACCCGTAGGGTTGTTGGGGGAGCATATATAAATAAGATCAGCTTTCGTGTTTTCATCGGGGGTGGGCAGGAAGCCGTTATCTCTGCCAGACGCAAGATGTACTATCTTTCTGCCGCCCATAACATTTGCATCAACATAAGCGGGATAAGCAGGCTCGATTATCAGGGAGCTGTTCTCCCTGTCGAAAAGATCGAGTATATCTCCCAGTTCATCGGAAGCACCGCTGGACACGAACACCTCATCATCCGCCAGCTGCACACCGCGTCCGCGGTAATGCTCTGCTATGGCGCTGCGCAGGAATCCTGCTCCGCACTCGGGCATATAACCGTTGAATTTTTCGGGCACAGACTGATCGTCAGCTGCTTCGTGCAGTGCCTTGATAACTGCATCGCACAGGGGCAGAGAAACATCGCCAATGCCCATGCGGTAAAGATGTGTGTCGGGGTGTTCTTCAAGGTATTTACCAGTCTTCTTGGCGATATTATAGAAAAGATAGCTTTCTTTCAGGTCGCCGTAAAACATATTCGGTTTAAGCATTTTCATTCTCCTTCTTTATTATAGCTGAAACAAATCCTGCAAAAAGCGGGTGCGGGCGGTTGGGACGGCTCTTGAATTCGGGGTGATACTGCACGCCCACATAGAAATCTCTGTCCGTGAGCTCTACGGTTTCAACCAGTTCGCCGTCGGGTGAGATACCGCTCAGTGTAAGTCCTGCGTTTTCAAGTGTGTCACGATAATCGTTATTTACCTCATAGCGGTGGCGGTGACGTTCGCTTATCTCCGTCTTTCCGTAGCAGCGCTCCATTGTACTGCCCTTCTTGATAACACAGGGGTATGCACCCAGACGAAGTGTGCCGCCCTTAGGAGCACTGCTGCTCTGGTCGGGCATGAAGTCTATCACCTTGTGCTTGCAGAGCTCGTCAAATTCGCCCGAATCGGCATCCGCTATACCGCAGACATCTCTTGCATACTCTATAACTGCGATCTGCATACCGAGACATATACCGAAGAACGGCATATCACTCTCACGGGCATATCTCACCGCCTGTATCATACCGCTTATACCTCTTGTGCCGAAACCGCCGGGAACTATGATACCGCCAACTCCCGCAAGAGTCTCCGCCACGTTATCAGCGGTTATCTTCTCGGAGTCTATCCAGTGGATATCAACATTGACACCGTTTGAATAACCTGCGTGGCGAAGTGCTTCGGCAACGGAAAGATATGCATCGTGAAGCTCCGTATACTTACCCACGAGACCGATGCTGACGCTCTTGTCGATGCTCTTTATCCTCTCGATGAGCTTTTTCCACTCGGAGAATTCCGACGGCTTTGCATCTATACCGAGACGCTTGCATACGACTTCTGAAAAGTTTGCTTTTTCAAGCATAAGGGGCGCTTCGTAAAGATCGGGAAGAGTGATATTCTCGATAACACATTCGGGGCGCACGTTGCAGAACAGCGCTATCTTCTTGAATATGGAGTCCTCCAGCGGTCTGTCACAGCGTAGTACTATGATATCGGGATTGATGCCCATTCCCTGCAATTCCTTGACGGAATGCTGTGTGGGCTTTGATTTATGCTCATCAGAACCGCTGAGGAAAGGTACCAGTGTGACATGGATGAACAGGCTGTTCTCCCTGCCGACTTCAAGGGATATCTGCCTAACCGCTTCAAGGAAGGGCTGTGATTCGATATCACCGATAGTACCGCCTATCTCGGTTATGATAACATCGGCGTCCGTCTTTTTGCCGACGCTGTATACAAATTCCTTTATCTCGTTGGTGATATGGGGTATGACCTGCACCGTTGAACCGAGATACTCTCCGCGCCTTTCCTTGTTGAGCACGTTCCAGTAGACCTTGCCCGTAGTAAGGTTGGAATATTTATTAAGATCTTCGTCTATGAATCTTTCATAATGTCCGAGATCAAGGTCTGTCTCCGCACCGTCTTCGGTAACATAGACCTCACCGTGCTGATAGGGGCTCATGGTACCCGGATCAACATTTATATAAGGGTCCAGCTTCTGTGCAGCAACAAGAAGTCCCCTCTCTTTGAGAAGTCTTCCCAGGGATGCGGCGGTGATGCCCTTGCCAAGTCCTGAAACTACTCCTCCGGTTACGAAAATATACTTTCTCATAGAAATAAACCTCCCGTAAACTAAAAAAAGAGACAAGTATGCCCGAAAAACTTCGGAGACATCCTTGTCTCAATTTATCCAGTTTATTATAACTCAATTGTTCCGATTTGTCAAGAGGTAAAGTTTAACCACTCACGCAGGCTCACAAAGCAAATTTTTGACTATTTTTTCGGTAAACGTCGAAAAACTGCGCCCGTGTTATGCAGCGGGCACAGTGAATGACTATATATTATCGGCTTTTTTATAAAAGCATTCCCAAGAGAGACACGAACTTATCATATCTCAGATCCTACAGCAGATGATTAACCGCCCGGCTGACAAGCGTCATATACTGTATTTATCAGACCACTTTCATCATATTCTATATAATAATAGTGTTTGAGATGATCGGGCATGATGGGACCGTTGTCTGTATAGGTGTAGTATGCGACCTTTCCTGCCTTATTATCAGTAACGGCACCGAGATCAAAGTCTCCGTATTTTTGCTGTACCATGCTGATGTTGCTGCCCACGATCGTCCAATCATTGAATTTGTAGTATGTCGGGTGTGAAGCAACAAATACTGTCAGCGCCGAAAACAGAACGCTGCTTGTCACTAAAGAAACAACAGAAGATCTTACACTTACCTGCTTGTGTTTATTCTTGATGATCATAATTACCGATATTATTCCGATGATCAGCAAAATTATAAAAAGAAGCAAATAACAAAAATCAACGCTCCAGGGATTCACACATAACAACTCCTTAAAAGATCAACAACACATAAGTTAATTGGGACATATAAACATCAGGCCATCTTGATGATAACGATACTAGCCACGACCGCCAGTGCAAAAAATGCGGCGAGGATCCACAGTATCGTTACAGCCAGCTTGAATGCGCGGCTCTCGATGAGTATATATTTGTTATGGTCGTTGGGATCCACCTTGATCTTCATAGTGTGACCGACCTCAAACATCTTCATGACTTTCTTTGATATACTCAATGCCGTTGACGTAATAGCGGTATGTAGGGAACCACATTCTTGATTTCGGGCGATTCATGTCGTAAGTTGAACGCATTGCCTTTAGATCCATCTTTATGACCTCGGCTTCGGCGGTAAGGGTATATTCCTGTAGCTTTCGGTTGCGGGACTTTGACATCATCAGCGGTATGATAATGAGTATCACATCCACAAATGCAAATACAGCCGTAATTATATATCCGATCATTTTGTTATCCATCTTTATTCCTCCGTGACACCTG
>NZ_CAMHRZ010000170.1 GCF_946187255.1 uncultured Ruminococcus sp. | reverse complement strand
ATCGCGGTTTTACGGAATAAAAAGGAACGAACACCGTCCATCAAACGTGCTGTCCGTCTTTTCTCAGCCGAAATTATCTAATCACTGTCATCCCTCTTTGGAAACAGAAGCTGTTTATTATAATATATGAATAAAAACACCGATGCTGCTATCATAGCTCCGCTTATAACAAATGTCACCCGCGCGATGGCTTCGTTATTATGATAACCGCCCACGATATAGTATTCTTCGGGATTATCGGGATCGTAGCGGATAATAACTTCAGCACCTAAATCCCCCACTTCTGCACCCGCCCAGATCTTATCATACTCAAAAGCGCCGTCAGTCTCTATTTCGATCTCTCTGTAATCTTTGCCCCTTAAATATCTTCTCTGCGGAGCCGATGTATCGTGATGCTTTGAAGAACTGTGTTGTTCGGCAGATACGATACCCTTAATTTCGGCTGTGCATCTTCTGACCATGCTCCAATAAGTGTAACCGGGATATGCCCCTATCAGAAAATATATAAGCGCAAGCAGGAGTGTGGCATTGGGCATAACTATTTCCTGTTTTTTCTTGTGTTTCTTTTTCAAAACTATCACTTATCCTAATTATTTTTCATAACGCAAATATACCGTATTCAGACTTTTCCTGTGCGTAAAAGACTTACCGCCTGTTCAACGGTTATTATTTTAGCGTAACGGTCTTTCCACATAAATTCATTAAAGTACCTGTAGGCAGTTTCCTTATCAAAATAAGGGTTATCAAAGGTGGAATTTGTGTATGAGGGGACATACATATTGAACCCTTTTTCAAATCCGCTTTTTATCGTTGCGTCCATACAATAGTCCGTTGATACACCGACTGCGATGATATCCTTTTCACCTTTAGAGCGCAGGTATTCCGTTAATCCTGTCATCGGATGAAACGCGCTGTTTACATTCTTTTCAAAACGCCTTTCACCGCCTCTCGGGGCAAGATCCTCATATATCTCGTAGTTGTCCGCAGACTTGTCAAGTTCGGTACCGGGACCGTCATCGTGCTGGACATATACGACCTCAACACTATTCTCTCTTGCTACGGCGATCAGCTGTTTTATGTTATTCCTTACGGTTTCAAACGAATACAGCCCTTCGTTGAAACAGCCCTTTTGAGTATCTACAACCAACAGTATCATTTGTTTCTCCTTGAAATCCTATTTGGATTTTTGCCTTACTTCTTTAAGGCAATTTCATTATAACGCTTTTCCCTTTGATTGTCAATATCAGGTAATAACGGACGTGTGGCTTTTGGCTTCGGCTGATTGACTTTTAAGGTGAGGTCTGTTATAATATATCAGGAATGATAATGCCGAAATATCGGTGATAAAACAGATCAAGGGGAGATGGGAGTAGATATGGAAAAAGAGAATTACAAAGTGCTGATGATAGACGATGATGAGATGATAGCCACTGCAACTTCGGAATACTTCAATATGTTCGGTGTAAAGACTGCTTATGTCACGACCTACGATGCGGCGGTGGCTTTTCTTGATGAAAACGAGGTATCTCTGGTTTTGCTCGATATAAATCTTGGGGATAAGTCGGGCTTTGACCTTTGCAGGAAGATCAGGGAGAACTACGATCTGCCCATATTCTTTATCAGCGCCCGCACCAGCGATGATGATGTGCTGATAGCACTTAACATTGGCGGGGATGATTACATCAAAAAGCCATATACTCTCAGTGTATTGCTGGCAAAGGTAAAAGCGGCAGCGGCAAGATATGACAGGGCAAGGGAAAACACAGCCGCAGTAAAGGGCGTAGCACAGACTGATGAGGGGCTTGTGAAGCTCATCGGTGATATATACCTCAATACCAATATCCACAAGATAATATCGGATGGCAAAGAGATAACGCTTAAAGCGCTGGAATACAAGCTGCTGTATTACCTTTACGCTAATCGCGGCAAAGTGGTCTCAAAGGATGATCTGCTTCGCGATGTGTGGGAGGACGAATATATCAATGAGGGCACTATCGCCGTTCATATACGTCATCTTCGTGAAAAGATAGAACCCGACCCGAAAGAACCTCAGCTTATCAAGACTGTATGGGGCGTGGGATATATAATGGAAGAAACGGTATCATGAAGCGATATTACAGATTTGCGGCTTTACTTATAATACTGCTGACTGTTGGGCTGTTTGCCGTTATTAAGCTGACTAACACTGACAAGGACTTTGTTGGGAACGATGATGTTATATTCCTAAACGAAACAGCTCACAAAGCGGCTTCGGGGGATATACCCTCAGAAGATGCAGAGCGGGAATATGTGATACTCGACATCAACGGCAATACGCTTTTTGACAGCCGCCGCGACACTTCGGAGGTGCTGACCGTTGAAACGGCGATACAAAAACGTTACCCCTACAACTACGTCATAAAGAACAATCAGATAACAGGCAGTGTCATACTGACAGACGGCGAAAAGCGGTTTGAAAGACTGCGGACAAATATCATACTGATATATGCAGGATGCAGTCTGGTGCTGATAACGGCGGTGCTTGCATTCGGCGCGTACATCCGCAGAACTATCATACTCCCATTTGACAAGATGAAGGATTTTGCATCCTATGTGGCGGCGGGCGACCTGGAAAAGCCGCTGGAAATGAACAAAAGCAATATGTTCGGGGCTTTTTCCGAGAGTTTTGACATAATGCGCGAAGAGCTGAAAGCCTCAAAAGCTAGAGAGCTTGCCTTACAGAAAAAGGAGCGGGAGCTGGTGGCTTCACTTTCACATGACCTTAAAACTCCCGTGACAGGCATCAAGCTGACATCGGAACTGATGGCGGCGGTGTTCTCGCAGAACGAAGGGCAGCAGCTTACGGTGACACCCGATATGACTGCTAAGATGAACAATATCTACAAGCGTGCAGAGGAGATAAACGTGCTGGTCAGCGACCTGTTTTCCTCTACGCTGGAGGACTTGGGCGAATTCAAGGTGAACTGCACCGATGAAAATTCAGCCGTTATCTCCGAGATAGTATCAAAATACGACGACCGCGAACTTGTCCGCATGACGGAGATACCGCAGGTGATAATCCGCACCGACAAGATAAGGCTCTCACAAGTGATAGGAAATATCATCGCGAATTCCTACAAGTATGCAGGCACGCCCATAGATGTGAGTTCGCATATCGAGGATGAGTTCCTTGAAGTTTCCATATCCGACAGCGGACAGGGTGTGCCCGATGATGAGATAGAGCTTATTACGAACAAATTCTATCGCGGAAAAGATCACGGAGGTAAAGAGGGCAGCGGACTTGGGCTGTATATCGCAAAAATGCTCATGGATAAAATGGGCGGCGAGCTGACTGTATCCAACAAAAACGGGCTGTGTGTGACGCTGCTTATCCCGCTGGGGTGATAAGGGTCGGGTACTACTGAGACCATGAAAGACAGCTTTTTCAAACAGGTCTGCGCAATTGTTCTACCATTTAAAACGTTGAAAAAATACACTGAGATAAAAAGCCTCTTCTCCGCTGTGTGCGAAGAAGAGGCTTTGATCATGCTATATGTGCATGGCGTCCATTGCCTTGATGTACTGCAGGTTCGGTATGAAGATACCGTCATGGGGGTTTCCCGAGTATATCTGCTCGCCGTTTTTGAATACCAGCAGCTGTGCCATAGGTACATCGAGCCAGTCACCGCCGTCAAGGGCTGTGGTGGAGATGATATACCCACTCTCCTCTCTGCGGTATTTCATTGTGTCATGCATATTCTTGTGTACATAGAGCTGTTCACCGTCAAATATCATCAAATTCAGCTTGTTTCGGGGGGCAAGGTCACGCACTAGATCGTCTATCAGCAGGCAGCGTTCTTCGGAAGAAAGTTCGCCGTTTTCCTGCGCTTTGTTCACGCTGTCCATTAGATACATGAACACTCTCTCCGAATCGGTATCGCCTGCCTGCGTCCTGAGATACGGGATAAGGCTGCTGCCCGAATAAATAGTGCCGTTATGCGCGAATGTCCACCGTCTGCCTGTGATGTCGCAGCCCGTGAAAGGGTGGCAGTTCTCCTGCTTTATCTTGCCAACAGTGGCAAATCTGATGTGGGCGAGAAGATCTTTCTGCGGCGCGATACCTTTCATTATTTCTGCCAGCTTCGGGCTGTCGGAGGCTTTTTCACAGCCTCTCACGAGGGTGATATCATCATACATCATGCCCCAGCCGTGAGGATTTTTCTCGCTGTGAGAGAAGAATTCCCTCACAAGTTCGGAAATATCCGTTGGCTTGGCAGCCGAGAAGCCTAAAAGTTCGCACATTATTTACACCCTCTTTTTGCAAAGCTCGCCCGAAACTATCCTGACAGCAAGGCGGTCTTTCAACTTGTTTCTTTCGTATTCGATAACTCTAAGACGCTCGGCGCTGTCCGCAAAGCGCTCCGACATATCATCCAGCACCTCAGCCGCTTTTTCAAGTATCGGTACACCCTCTATCTCAACGCCGTCAAGGTCAAGCAGTGCGGCATTCTTGTGGTTTTCCACAGCCTGCCGCTGCATCTCGGCAGTGTAGTCGAAGTCGGGCTGTTCGGATAGATATATCATCATAAGGTGCGCGAACCGCAGATCATCGGAGTTTATACCCAGTGGTTCAAAGGGGTTTATGTCGAGCATTCTCAGCTCAATATGGCTGACGCCGTTTTTGAAGCTTTCCAGCTTGTTCACGCCCTTAGGTTTCAGTCTTACAGGAAGGTACAGCTCACTGGCGGAAGACAGCGCACCCTTATCGACATAAAAACGGATACTATCGATGAATTCTTCAAGGCTGCCGAAGCGAAGTTCAGGTACGAACTCGTTCCAGTAACCCTTTCTGCCGCTCCTTATCGAAGCGTACTCCCCTGCTGCTGCGCCCTCTTCACCGTCCTCAAGAAGCGAACGATCGTAAACGGGACTTGCGGCTGTCAGCAGCAGCGGCAGCCAGCTGTATCGGCTGAACTGCTTGTAAAGACGCAGATAAAAGCTGTTTTTGAACTCTGTGAGATTTTCACTGCCGCAGATACTTTTAAGGTAACTGTCATCGAACGAGAGGTTGAAATGTATGCCCGAAAACAGCATGAGGCGCTTTCCGTAGCGGCGCTCCAGGTGTTCGCGGTAAATGCGCTTGCCCGAATGCTCACCGCGAAAATCCGCCACCGGTATCTCGTCCTCGCTGTCAAAATGCGGCGGGTTGCTGTAAAGCCATATATGCTCGTTATGTTCATCGAGGACTTTTCTGACTTTTGTATCCAGGCGTTTAAGCTGAGTCATTACCTCTTCGATGCTCCCGCAGACAGGGGTAACTATCTCGATCTGGTTCTCACAGAAATCTCTTGTTATCTCTCCGCTTTCACCCAGCATGTGGGGAGTCTGCGCGAGCCTGTTATTTATATCCACTCTGAGGGTCTCACGTTCAAGACCGAAAAAGCCCTTATATATCAGTTCTTTATCCATTGTTCATTCTCCTTCCGAGACCTGTCTGTCTTTTGTGCATATCACGGACGTGAATAATCTTCAATAAAATGCCGCATTGTGAGACCGCTTTCAATACCTGCCAGCATTTCTTTTGCGGGGTTTGTAAGACGTTCTGCACGCTCGTAAAGCGGCGCGAGAAAATGTTCTTCGTTTTTTTCGCGCTCATAAAGACCTTTGGCGGAAATGTCGAGTATCGCTTTAAGCTGTGACGACAAAGCCGCACGGTCGATAAAGCCCGGTATCTCCCGTTTTGAAAGCATATCCTGAAGTTCGGCGGGAGAATATCCGTGAGAATAGATCACACTGTCGTTTTCAAGCAGTTCCCTGAGTTCACCGAGTTTTTCGGCAAGACCAGTATGGAACGCAGATACAGTCATAACATCCCGTATCGGCTGACAGCATGAGCTGCGGTATTCAATGGTCCCTCTGAAAGTCAGATCCTCAAATTTGAAGGTCCGAAGATATTCAAGGTCGCTGCTGTCGGGAGAAAAGCTGGTGGTCCTGTATTCAGTGCCGTCAAAGTATTCTCCGCTGACCTTTTCAAGCTCAAAATAATCACGAACAGCTACGGGCTTGAAGTCTATGTATTTACCATCACGCATCGTGCAGTAGACAGACTGGGATTTGATATATTCTATCAGTTCGTCAACGCTGTTTAGCCTTCCCGAGAACATCCCCACATTATGGGGATTATATCCCTGCATACTGTATTCCCACAGCATATTTCT
The DNA here is from genome assembly GCF_946187255.1 of uncultured Ruminococcus sp. Taxonomy (GTDB): domain Bacteria; phylum Bacillota; class Clostridia; order Oscillospirales; family Ruminococcaceae; genus Hominimerdicola. The sequence goes on along the minus strand of NZ_CAMHRZ010000170.1, from coordinate 988 downwards.
TGCGCATACATAATCGGGAAATTCGGGCAGATATGAGTTGGCAAATAACAAAGCCTTATACGGTTCGAGCAGAGTAAAGACATTGAGCGTTTCGATCAGACTGCCGTAAAAAACATCCAGCTGAACTTGTGAGGCACTGGTAAATGTTCCGAAATCCGGGCGGTCGTGGAAACGTCTGCTCAGATCTCTCTCATATCTGCGGTAGCTGTGAAGGTAATGATAGAGCATACGATACCTTTCATTAGGCACAGGTCTGTTGCGGTTTATATCGTAATGCGGGTTTATGCCCATGCCTGTGAGAGTATATCCGTGGGGCTTGAATGTCTTTTGCAGAAAATCATAATAACGCAGAAAACGCTTATGAAGTTCGTTCAGATCGTTGCCTTTTCCCATAGAAAGCTCAAGATTGGAATATGAGCAGTCGAAAGAAAGATTGTCACCCGTTGAAGGTTCGGTCATGGAATTGACGTTCCCGTCATCATCCTTGCCCGTGATGTCAAATGAAAAATGCTCACGGAATATGCGTGCTGTCTCTGTAACCACCGCTTCATCAACAGCAGCACCCGATAGATCGATCACGGGCATCTCTATCTCTATACCAATGGAACCTGTCCTGTCTTTCCGTGTCGGTGCAATATACTTATTGTACAGCGCTTCATCAAGCTGAGAGATATTCATTTCAACACTCCTTATCCAATACTATATAATATCCATATATAAACTAGGATATATATAATATAGCACATTACTCTCGAAAAGTCAAGTGAGTTAGTAGGAATTAATGATATGTTAAAGATCTTATGCGAATAACAAATCGCTGAACCGATGGTTTATCCGTACTTTCGGGCTTTAGCTGGAAAGGATCACAGTGCGAAAAAGCAGTTCATGGCAACGATGCAACATTGTTCCGAACAGCATAAACTTATATGTTCTTCAATGATCAGCCGCCTTTTTTCGTCACGGAACTATTCTCCGGATAACGGCTCAT
>NZ_CAMHRZ010000169.1 GCF_946187255.1 uncultured Ruminococcus sp. | reverse complement strand
AACACGCCTATCTCGCGTATCTTGCTGAGCAAAAGTTTTCCCGCCGCCACCGCAAGCCCGAACCCCAGCGGAAGAGCCGTCAGCATATACAGCAGACATTCAAACATTATCATCGTGAATATCTGCTTATCCGACGCACCCACGGTTTTGAGGGCACCATACTGTTCTGTACGGTAGGCGGCGCTTATCTCAAAGGCGTTGTTGATTATCAGCCTTGCAAGAAATACGAACAGTCCCATCACCACCGCGCCCACCGCGAACAGATGGCCTATCTGTCCGAAGTATTCAAGCTGTCTGCCCTCCAACATCAGCAGCTCGATGTTCAGGCTAAGGCGGGAATGTTCTTCATCATCGATACCCATAGCTTTCATCGCCTTTACGCAGGTCTCCTCCGCATCCAGACCTTCCTTTACGCGCACAGTGTAATTTACCTGGGAATCACCGAAGTATGGCAGTATCTTTTTTTCCTCGGTGCTGAAAGCTATGTCCGCAAAACTGCCGTAAGCACCGCCGTCGATGATGCCCGTGATCCTGGCGGTATACTCAAAGGTGTACACACTTTCGCCCGAAAGTTCTATCTTGCAATAGGGCAGATCAAAGTCGTTGACGGTCAGTGTTTGCTTCGGCAGCTTGCCCGTGTTCCCGTAACTGTACATATACGACAAGGTATAGAACGGGTCTGCATCAGCCTCGTTAATACCTGCATATATCTGCTTCAGCTTTAATCCGAGCTTGTCCTCTTCAAATACGACTTCTCCGTTCTCGTCAAGAACCGTATCTCCGTTTTCATCGGTCTGTGAGTAATAGAGGGTACCCTTGCGGGCATCACACTTTATGGTGATCTTATCACCTATATCCAGATTGCCGTACCTGACCGCCAACGCCCTGCTTACAGCTACCTCGCCCTCTTTCTTCGGCATATCGCCTGTAAGGTTGAAACGGCTGCTGCCGAACAGCTCCTCTGCGTCACCGGATATTATCGCCGCATTCGGACCCGAGCCGCGCTCATTATCAAATACGCTCACATCGTTTATCGTGATATCGGGGAATACACTGTCCTTTGATGTGCCGTAACGCTGTATGAAGCCCTCCATCATGAAGTATTCCATTTGTGAACTGCTCATGTGGCTTTCCCAAGCGATGTTCCTGTCAAGAGTTTCAGCCTGCGAAAGATCATCAAGTGCGATCTGCGCATGGCTCGGGTCCTCATACATGATATTCGCCTTTACCGAGCTGAGGGCAGTGCTGAGGTATACTCCCACAAAGCTGATGAGGTATACCGATAGAACTATGCTTGCAAAGGTCAGCGCGGTACGCCGCCTGTCACGGCGCAGCCACCTGAGTGTTATAAGAAAGAGCCTGCTCAAAACGACCTCACCCTTTCATCGGTTATCTTTCCGTCGGTCATAGTCAGCACACGATCGGCTTCTGCCGCAATGCTGCCGTCATGGGTCACCATAACGAGGGCGGTGTTGTACTTTGCGATTATCTCCTTGAATAACGAAATGACTTCACGGGAGTTTTTGCTGTCGAGATTTCCCGTTGGCTCATCTGCAAATATACAGGGCGGCTTGTTTATCACTGCTCTGCCTATGGATACACGCTGCTGCTGTCCGCCCGAAAGCTGACCCGAATAAGCATAGCGCCGTTCCGTCAGTCCCAGCAGCTCCAGCAGATCGTCAAGCTCCTTTTTATCCACCTTTTTATTGTCAAGGTCTAGCGGAAGTGATATATTTTCCTCCACGTTGAGTACAGGTATCAGATTGTAGAACTGAAATACGAACCCCGACCTGCGCCGCCTGTATTCCGCAAGCTGCGCGTCCTTTACTGCTGTCAGCTCCTCGCCTGCCGCGATTATCTTTCCGCTGTCTGGCTTTTCAAGTCCGCCCAGCAGGTTGAGCAGCGTGGATTTTCCGCTTCCCGAGGGTCCCGTTATCGCCACGAATTCGCCCTTGTGTACCTCCAGTGAAACATCGTCCACCGCAATTACCTTATTGTTTTTGCCGCCGAAGGTCTTCACCAGACCGCTCACGGAGATCATAACACTCTTTTCCATGATCTTCCCTCCCTTGTATAAAATAATAGCACTCCAATCTTACAGCAAAGTTACAGTAGGTATTTTATTTCAGAAATTCCAGCGTTATCTTCGTGCCTTTGCCTTCCTCGCTGTCAATGAACAGCTTGCCGCCCATATCTTCGGTGATACGCTTTGACATTGCCATTCCTATCCCCACCGAAACAGGGTCGGAAGAAGACGACCTCGACCAGAAGCGCCTGAATACGAAAGGCAGATCCTCCGCCGATATGCCGCAGCCGTTGTCCTCGATGAAGATACGCAGAGTCATGGGGTCGCTGTCCGTATACACCCGCACTTCCCCGCCGCGTGTGTGTTCTATTGCGTTTTTTATAAGGTTGGTCAGCGCTTCGCAGAACCACAGTCTGTCACAGCGAAGTATCTCCCCGCTTTCTGTCTCGTTTATCAGCCGCACTTCGTACTTCTTCGCGATGCCCGCAAGCTGTGCCACCGCATCCGCCGCAGGCAGACTTGCATCCACGTCCTCCATATTGTATTCCACCGCACCTGCATCCAGCCTTGCCAGCTTCAGCGATGCGGTTATCAGCATGGATATCCTGTCGATACAGTTCCTGCACCTTGTAAGGTATTCCCGCTGTTCCTCATAGGACATGGGATCGCTCAGCAGTATATCCGTATTAAGCATCAGTCCTGTGCATGGAGTCTTTATCTGGTGGGAAAAGTCGCTGAGATACTCCGCAAGATATTCCTTTTCGCCCTTTATCGTCCTCAGAAGATGCTGTGTCCTTTCACGCAGTGCAGCGGCAGCTTCGCACAGAAGACGGATATCGTGTTCATCGGAAAGGGGTATATCTTCATCGTGCTCCAGCTTTGAGGTAACGATCCGTATCTTCTCAAATACCGCACAGAATACCGCAAGCCCCGCAGCCATGCAGAGAAGTACACCGCCGGCAGCAAGCAGGTCGGAGAGGATATGCGCACTTAAATAGCTTACCTTCCCCGGATACTCATCCCTGCTGTAACCGTACACCGCAAGTATCTCTTCGCCGTCTATTATATACTCCTCTTCGATGGGGGCAGTGACTGCGTCGGCAGCCTTTTCATCGTCCAGTCCCAGACTTCTCAGCTTTCCCGCGAGACTGAGCCTGTACTCCACATTTTCCCGAAAAGCCTGTCGGTCTTCATATCGGTGGAGCATGACTTCACCCACAAAAAGCAGTACCATCAGCAGCATACACACCGCCGTGAAGCGCTGTACGCTCCTGTTACAGAGGGTGTTTATCAGCTTTCCCATTTATATCCCACCCCCTTGACAGTTACTATCCTTCCGCAGCCGCCTGCCTTTTCCAGCTTAGCACGAAGGCGATTTATCCGCACCGAGAGCGTGTTGTCATTGACGAATTCTCCCCGCGAATCCCACAGTCTTGCAAGTATCTGTTCGCGGGTGAGGATGCGCCCCTTGTTCAGTTTGAAATAATCCAGCAGCTGCCTTTCTATGGCGGTGAGTTCCGGTTCTTCGGAGGGCTCGCTGACACCGCACCTGCGCAGTGCGGCATTTATGCGGGATATCAGCACTCTTGTGTCAAAGGGCTTGACCACATAGTCATCTCCCCCCGCATCAAGCGCCGCCGCGATACGGGTGTTATCGTCAACACAGGTCAGGAATATTACAGGGACATCACAGTCATTTCTTATCTCACGGCAGAAGTCCACTCCGCTGCCGTCGGGCAGCATCACATCCAGAAGACACAGAGTGCAGTCGCTGTAAAGCTCCCGCGCCCTTGCGATATTTTCCGCCGCTGCAGTCTCAAAGCCCTGTGTTTTGAGGATATGACAAAGACCTATCCTGATATTCTCATCGTCCTCCAGCACCAGTATTTTTTTCATGATATCCCTCCGTATAAAATAAAGCTGCGCAGCGATAACCGCGCAGCTTATATCAGATCCTTCTTACGTCAGATCAATCTTCCGTATCATCGGACTTTTCGTCCGCATTGCCGTTATCCTCAGAGATCGCAGCATCATCAGCGGTCTCATTATCATCAGCAGTCTCATTATCATCAGCAGTCTCGTCATTATCATCCGCACTGCTGTCATCGGAAGTCATTGCAGCCTTGCGGCGTGCATCGCGTGCAGCGAATGCCTTCTGAAGATCGGCTTTCATCTCGCCGTCATCCTCATCTTCGGGTCCCTCGTTCTCGAAGAAGGCTTCTACCTCAGCCAGCCTTCTCTTGCGGCTGCTGCCCGGCTTCATGATGATGATATACTCAACGGCGATAATTACTACAGCAACTATAACGCATATAAGTATGAACAGGTTTCTTCCGCTGGTGTCCACATTTTCGGTCTTCTGAGTTTCAACAGCTGCGGAAGCAGTCTCCGCATCGGAGGGCTTGGGATCCTCCATTACCTCAACATCGTAGGTCTCCAGCTCGTTGTTGTTGAACACTACATCGAAGGTAGTCTTGCCAACGCCCACTACTTTCAGCACACCGTCCTCAAAGTTCACAACCGTCGGATCGGCGGAAACTATATTGCGGAAATCGGATATACCCAGTTCTTCGGTAGTTACCTGACCCTTACTAAGCAGGATGTTTACCTGCTTGTTGAGTCTGGGCTGCTCGGTCTGTATCAGCTTGTCTGCGGGTGCATTGGGGTTCTGGATGATGCCGTTCTCCGTGGAATAGGAGATGGGTGTACCCGTCCTGGCATCAAGAGTAGTTACCGAAAGGAATACTGTTGTAGACACCATTTCCTTATCCAGCAGCTTGAAATTCAGTGTGGAGTACTTACCCTTGAATTTGCTGCCCGCATCGTTGGTATAATTGAATATGTACTTTCCGTTGAAATTGTTCTCGGCTGCCTTGCCGCCTGCTTCCGCATTAAGCTCGGTATTCACCAGCTCGAGAACAGCAGTATCGAAGGATACCGAGATAAGTGCATCATATACAGCTGTATCGGCTTCTATCCTCAGCTCAACGGGTACCGTATCATCCGCACCGAAAGTACCGGGCTGTAAATACACCCTTGAAGGCTGTGAGGTGGGCTTATCCACTGCCGAAGAACTCTTGTCGATAAGGCTGGTCACTGCATTTCCGGCAGTCTCCGCAGGTTCGGTATACTCCACAGGGGCTGTGGTGGTCACCTCACCCTCGCCGTAATCGCCTGTGCCGTAGTCATTGCCGTAGCCGTTATCATAGGTATTGTAATCGTAGCCGTAGCCCTGATCGTAACCCTGATCATATCCGTAACCGTAGTCATATTCAGCATACGCCGCAGGCGCAGCCGAAACTGTAAGAGCCGCAGCAAGAAGTGCGGCAAACATCTTTTTATACATTTTTACCACTCCCGAAATAATAATTATCGGCATACACCGCAAAAGCCCCTATATTTTTTCAATACAGAGGCATCTGCTTTGATATTCAACAGATCAGTCTACCAATGTTACCTTCTTCATCACCTGCGGCTGAAGAGGCTTGTCATTGAAATCAACATTTACACAAGCGATCTCATCCACTGTGTCCATGCCCTCGATGACCTTGCCGAAAGCAGCATACTTACCGTCAAGATAAGGTGCATCCTTATGCATGATAAAGAACTGGGAGCTGGCGGAATCGGGCATCATGGATCTTGCCATGGAGATAACGCCCCTTGTGTGCTTCAGGTCGTTCTTCACGCCGTTGGTGCTGAACTCACCCTTGATATGCTCCTTTGAGCCGCCCATGCCCGTACCTTCGGGATCGCCGCCCTGGATCATGAAGTCCTTTATTACCCTGTGGAATATCAGACCGTCATAAAAACCCTCGCCTACCAGCTTGACAAAGTTTGCCACTGTTATAGGCGCAGTCTCGGGATAAAGCTCCACAAGTATCTCCTTGCCGTTTTCCATTTCGATTTTTACTTTCTTTTCCATCTTTTACTTTCCTCTCATCAACATATCAGCTTTCGCCGTACAGCTTCTTTTCCTCTTCCTTCGATTTGGGAAGCAGTCCTGCCTCATACCTCTTTTCAAGGTCCATGAAATACTCGCTCTCGGCAGACCTGGTCTTCTTGAACAAGCCCGATTTCTTCCTTTCATCCAGCGTGAAGAAATCCCTCTTGCCGTCGGTATTCACACAGTAGTACCTGTTGACTCTGGCAAAATTCCCCTTATCATCATACCTGTTCTTATCGAAACAGCAGAAGATATCTCTTGCCATCAGGTCACACAGTCTCAGCACTCTTGTATAATTGGATACGTCTGTCCATGCATCCAGTTCCTCTCTAAAAAAGGTCTGCACAGGCACACCGTTTACCTCCATACGTCTGATTATCCTCGCAAGACATACAGAGGCATCATGATCCGTCAGCTTGTCAAGACGTGCGTTCTTGTACTCCATGATATAGTCATTGACGGTAGCATAGAACAGCTTGTCATAGGGAAAATCCTTTCCCGTCCCTGCATACTTTATTATCGGATTATCCGTATTTATATTCAAATCTCGATCGCTCCTAAACTATAATCGCGAAAAGCAAGAGCATAAACTCTTACTTCTTGCGGTCGCCGTACTTAGCCTCGAACTCCTCGACCTTCTTAGCCAGCAGAGCCTCGTCAACATTACCGATATTATCGGGATCCTCACTGTGATCTATAACACCCAGCTTTTCGAGCTCGGCTTCGTCGGGCTCGGAGGTCACAGCGGCGATATCCTTATACTCCGCATAATCCTCAGGTCTCTTTGCGTAAGGCAGAGCAGCCAGTTTGCTGTCCACCTCGGACTGTGCAACTTCACTGAACTCGAACTTGGTATTCTCCACCTCTGCGACCTTTGCATCATGCTCAGCATACATCGCTTCCATCTTTTCTGCCATACCGTCGTTCTTAGCCTCAGTGATATCCTCCTGATGCGACTTGATATAACGCTCATGCTCTACCTCGTACAGCTTTTCGTACTCAGTCTGAGCATCAATTATCTCGTCAGCCCCCACCGTGCTGGTACCGTAATCTGCATGAGTCTTGACAGGCTGGTTCTTTTTCTCCTCAAGCTCTGCCTCAAGCTGTGCCATCTTAGTCTTGATCATGTCGGGATCGACAGACTCGACTTCCAGCTTCTCGGGTACAGGATCGTCGTACTTCGATTCCTTTACCGTCACTGTCTGCCTGCGTCTTGGCGACGGAGTGTTCCAGATGTCATCCGGATTGACAGTCTTGGTGTT
>NZ_CAMHRZ010000168.1 GCF_946187255.1 uncultured Ruminococcus sp. | reverse complement strand
TTTTAGGTATTATGATATAATAATATTGAATATAGGATAATATTATAGTGAAGGGTGTGGAATATGCTTCAGACTATCATTGAATCCTTGAATCTTAAGGAGGCTTTTAACTCTATATGGGGCGTGTTTCTCAATATACGATTAAACGATATTGTTGACATAATTATTCTTTATTTTCTTATATATAACGGCATCAAGCTGATTAGGGAAACAAGAGCGCAGCAGCTTACAAAGGGTATCGCTGTACTGCTGGGCTGTTATGCGCTGGCTTATATGTTCAACCTGAACACCATGCGCTTCCTACTGAAACTGTGCTTCCAGTGGGGCTTTCTGGCGCTCATCATACTTTTCCAGCCTGAACTGCGGCGAATGCTGGAGAAAGTCGGGCGAACCAAGATCGCGGAGCTTAGTTTTCTTAATCCCACAGATGCCACATCAGACGAACTGAAATGGAGCAGCGCGATAGAATCGATATGTGATGCCACACAGAACCTTTCTTCCAGCAAAACAGGCGCTCTGATTATCTGTGAGCGGAAGACAAAACTGGGTGAACAGATAGCTACGGGTACGGTGCTGAACTGTACACCGTCGGTGGCGATATTCGGTAATATTTTCTATCCCAACACGCCGCTGCATGACGGTGCGGTCATAATAAGGGACGGAGTGATACTGGCAGCAGGATGCTTTCTCCCGAGACCCCAGAAGGATGAGCTTATCAATAAACAGCTTGGTTCAAGACACAGAGCAGCCATTGGAATGAGCGAGAATTCCGATGCACTGGTAATAGTGGTATCAGAAGAAACGGGTGCTATCTCAGTTGCCGAAAACGGCGAGCTTACTCGCGGATACTCAAAGGAATCTCTCAAAAAGCTGCTGACTAAATCTCTTATCAAGGATAAGGATACTAATTCCATTAAGGAAAAATCTTTTGCAGGAAGGGTGATCTCTCGATGGAAGAAGTAAAAGAAAAGAATAACGAAGCTCCTGCAAAAAAAAGCAAGATCAAAAACATCAAGGACAAGGGCACCGACCTGTCCCTCAGGATACTGGCTTTCATCATCGCTGTTATCTCCTGGTTCATCATGTCGATAACCCAGTTCCCGACCATCAACAAGACTATCGCCGCTGTCCATGTGGACTTCAATATGAACGGTACACTGGCGGAAGAAAAGGGTCTTACTCCCATCGACTACAAGGATATCACCGTTGATGTTGAGATCAAGGGCATGAACTACGAGATCGGTACCTATACCGAAAACGATCTGTCCGCGACCGTAAATCTCGATAATGTGACAAAAGAGGGTAAGTACCGTCTGGATATCGATGTAAAGAGCAATCACACCACCGACAGATGTACTATCGTATCCGTTCATCCTGAGTCCATCGAGGTGGAATTTGACCGATACACACAGAAAACTCTGGAAGTATCAGCCGAAGCTCCGCTTATCTCGGCAGAGGATGGTTATACGCTGAAAGAGTCCTCGGTATCACCCAAGGAAATAACTATTGAGGGACCGAAAAATGAGCTGGATAAGATCAGCCGCGTGTCCGCCAGGATTGAAAAATCCAAAAAGCTGGGCGAGGATACTACGCTCAACGCTGATTCCATCATATTCTACGATGCAGACGATCACAAGATCAACAGCAATAAGCTGTCCATCAAGGATGCTGACAGCTTCGATGTGAATTTCGTCATCTACAAGAAGAAACAGCTGGATCTTACGGTAAAGATAACAGGCGCTCCCGAGGGCTTTGACACATCACAGCTGCCTATCAAGCTGTCACAGGAAAGCATCTCGGTAATAACGCCTCACCTTGATGAACCCGACAGCGAGACCGTTGAGATAGGTACGATACCTCTCAGCAGCATAAATCTCGCCAAAACCTTCAACTTCAATATCCAGCTGGCAGCAGGTGAGATAAATACCAGCGGCAACGATACCGTGACGGTCAGCTTCGATAAGGAGGGCTTTGACTCGGCTTCCTTTACACTGAATGCTGAGAATATCGAGCTTGTGGGCTCTCCCGCAGGATTTGTCAGCGAAGTGGATAACGACAAGCTGCCTAACGTGGTTCTGTTCGGTCCTGCCGATGTTATCAGCGGACTTACCGATGAGGATATCCACGCACAGGTAACGCTGAGCGATATCAAGGGTTCGGGATCATATACCAAAGAAGCAAGGATATACGCTGACGGACAGAAAAACGTATGGTGCTTTGGCGTAAATGAGGTACAGATAACTGTATCAAAACCCAAGACCGATGACAGCAGCGACTCAGATGCTTCATCGAACGAATAATACTTTCATTAAATATACGGGCGGTTCGGCACAGCAGCTGCCGGACCGCTTTTTCGGAGGAAACAATAATGCCTGTCATAGTCAATCAGATAAGTTCACCGCTGAATGCGAACGAAAAAGATATCATCGAAGCTGCGAGAAAAAGGCTGGGAGTATCACCTGCCGAGATAGCAGACGCACATATCTACAAGACCTCACTGGATGCAAGAAAGCGAAACAATATCCATTATGTACATTCGGTGATCTTCACACTGAAAAACGAAAATAAGGAAACTCAGCTGACCAAAAAGGATCCGCAGCTTACCTATGCCGCTCCCAGCAGCTTCAAGCCCGTGATATCGACCAACAAGGCAGAGGGTCGTGTGGTCATCGCAGGGTTCGGTCCTGCGGGAATGTTCTGCGCACTGGCGCTGGCTGAAAACGGCTACCGCCCGTTGGTCATCGAACGCGGCGAATGTATAGAAGATCGTGTAAAAAGCGTTGAGGGCTTTATGAAGATGGGTGTGCTGAACGAGGAGTCGAATATACAGTTCGGTGAGGGCGGCGCAGGTACTTTTTCAGACGGTAAGCTGACCACCCGCATCAAAGACCCCCTTTGCAGATATGTGCTGGAGCGTATGGTGGAATTTGGCGCACCCGAAGAAATACTCACAAAAGCCAAGCCGCATATAGGAACTGACAAGCTGAGGGGCGTTGTCAAAGGGATAAGGGAACGCATTATCGCATTGGGCGGAGAGATACGCTTTTCAACTCAGCTGGAGGATATACTGATCGATGGCAGTCATGCGATCTCGGCAGACTTCACGGGCGGAAAAGAAGAGACCGCCGCGCTGGTGCTGGCGATAGGTCACTCTGCCAGGAACACCTTTGAGATGCTTTACAAAAAGGGCATATTCATGGAAGCAAAGCCTTTCTCGGTGGGTGCCAGGATAGAACACCGCCAGACCGATGTGGACGAAAGCCTTTACGGTGCTTACGCGGGAAGTCCGCTGCTGCCAAAGGGAGAATATCAGCTTTCGCACCGCGACAAAGCAGGGCGGGCGGCGTACACCTTCTGTATGTGTCCCGGAGGGATGGTAGTACCTGCGGCATCGGAATTCGGTGGTATAGTAACAAACGGCATGAGCGAGTTCGCCCGCGACGGCAGAAATGCAAATTCAGCGCTGGTGGTTTCCGTTACCCCCGATGATTTTGGCAATGCACCTCTGGACGGGATGTATTTCGCAAGGCAGATAGAACAGCGGGCTTATCAGTGTTCTGGAAGCTACAAAGCCTGTGCGGTTAGTGTCGGCAGCTTTCTTGACGGAAAGGCTGACCTGGATACAGATATCGAACCGACTTACTCCCTGGGGATAACAGCTGTTTCACCCGATAAGATATTCCCTCCGCAGGTGACAGAGATGATGCGCACAGGGCTTCGGGTATTCTCGGGGAAAATGAAATGCTTCGGAGACCGCAGAGCTTTGCTGTGCGCCCCCGAAACAAGGACAAGCTCCCCCGTAAGGATAACAAGGGACAGCGAAACCATGACTTCCCTTTCCTGCGATAACCTTTACCCCTGCGGAGAGGGCGCAGGCTACGCAGGCGGGATTATGAGCGCCGCAGTGGACGGGCTCAACACCGCACTGAAAATAATGGAAAGATTTGCACCACAGTGACAAAAAACGGCGGGCATTGCTGCACCGCCGTAATTATCATTCTTCCACCAGACCTTTATCTCTGATGTATTTTTTGATAGCCGAATACGTTTCATCACTCAGTATATGCTCAACTCTGCAAGCATCTTTTGCGGCAGTTTCGGGAGAAACACCGAGCGAAACAAACAGCTGTGAAAACAGCTTGTGACGTTCATACATCTTTTCGGCAATGACCCTGCCTTTCTCCGTAAGTGTGATATAATTATCCTTATCGACCATTATATATCCGTTTTCACGGAGATTTTTCATGGCTATGCTGACACTGGGCTTTGAAAATTCCAACTCGTTTACAATGTCGATACTGCGAACGTCACCTTTACGCTCACTTATCATAAGTATACTTTCGAGATAATTCTCTGCTGATTCCTGTATTTTCAATGCTGCACCTCCTGTAAACATTTAACTGTTCTTTATATTTTACCATATTTATATCTATTTTTCAAGAGGTTTAGCGAATTATTTTTATATAAAAAGAAAGGTGAAACAAAATGGCTTATCCTATATTGCTCGTACACGGAATGGGATTCCGTGACAGCCGCCTGTTCAACTACTGGGGAAGAGTCCCCAAAATGCTGAAAAGAATGGGCTTTGAGGTCTATTACGGCGGGCAGGACAGCAACGGCACTATTGAAAAAAACGGTGAAGTCATCGCAAAGCGCATCGATGAGATAATCAAGGAGACAGGCTGTGAAAAATTGAATATCATCGCACATTCCAAAGGCGGTATGGATGCCAGGTATGCGATGTCAACTCTCGGGATGGGAAAGTATGTCGCCACACTGACAACCCTTTCCACTCCGCATCACGGTTCGGTGACTGTTGACAAGCTGCTGAAAGCGCCTGATATACTGGTGAAGTTCGTTGCAAAATGCTCCGACCTGTGGCTGAGAGTGTGGGGGGACAAATACCCCGACGCTTACAATGTGTTCCATTCGTTTACCACTACTGCCGCTGAGGAATTCAACAGGAAAAATCCCGACTGCAAGGGCGTTCGTTACCGCAGCTATGCTTTTGTGATGAAAAATGCCGCCAGCGACCTTTTTATGTGGTTCCCCAATCTGGTGGTTTCACACTTTGAGGGTGAGAACGACGGTCTGCTTGCACCGCGTGCGGTGAAGTGGGGCGAATTCATGGGTATCAAGCGAGGATGCAACAACAGGGGCATATCCCACTGCGACGAAGTCGATATGCGGCGCATGAGATTTACCCGCAAAAAAGAAGCTGGGGTATGCGACATACTCGAGGTCTACCGCGAGATTGCGGAAAGTCTGCCGTAAAAACAGGCGTTTCGGTAATAAAAGCCGAAACGCCTGTACTCTTTCTCTTTGTCTTTTTGCTGTCATACTTTTCTTTACTTTTGGTCTACACCAGGCTGCTGTAATAAGCGCTCAGCTTAGCAGCAGCCTTTTTTATGACCGAGTCCGATCTGTCGGAAACTCCTATATCCGCAAATATCCCCTGCACCGAAAGCTCCTTCGCTTCCCTTGCAAGCTCCACTGCCCGCTGATAGGCGGTTATATCCTCATTTTCGGTGAGCTGTTCAGCCAGACGCAGACACGCACGCGCCTTGAGCGCAGTAAATTCATCAACGTAGCCCGGAGGCGGATCAGATCTTACTATCTCCTCATATACCCCCGCAGCATAGAGATTTCGCAGTTCCACATATCCCATCATCCCGTTGTCCGCCACAGGAGAGCTGTCATAGGCTTCTATCTGTATATCAAGCACCTTGCACAGATACTCCAGCGTTTTTACCGACGGCATCGCAGTGCCGCTCTCTATCTGGCTCAGCATATTGCGGGTAATAAAATCACCGACTACCTCGTTCTGGGTCATCTTCTTTGCAAGACGGGCTTCTTTTATTATTCTCCCGAGATTTTTAGCATCCATATCCCGACCTCCTTTTTACCATGTAAGTTTTATTTACATATATGATAACACATTCTTCTGCAAATTGCAAGTACTTAACAAAAAATTAACATTTGCATTTACCCCGTTACCCTTCCCGTTTACCTTTTCTTATATAATGAGATACATGAGAGTGTATAACCGTGCTTTTGCAAAAATTTTTTCCTAAAAGGTATTGACAAAATGAAATTTACGATGTATAATAGAGTAAATTAAATTTACATCATCGTTTACATATCGCAAAGGAGGCGGTTAGAATGATGGCTAACTTTTCACAGTGGTGGGATGGACTCAGCGGACTGCTGAAAGTGCTGTACTGCATCGCGTTCCCCTCTACGATGCTGCTGATACTTCAGACATTGCTGTCGGTGTTCGGTATGCATCACGGAGGACATGATATCAGCGACACTTCGGGACTGGATATGCATACCGATGTCGTAAGCCACGATCTGAACATCGGGCATCACGGGTTCGATATAACGGGCGGTCATCATGACATTGCTGTTCACCATGATGTATCAACAGATCACAACGCTGATTTCCACGATCATTCCTATAACGACTGCGTTACCGATACGTCGATGCACTTCTTCACATTACAGACTATAGAAGCGTTCCTGACAGTATCAAGCTGGTCGTCGATAGTACTTGTAGGTGCGGATGTACCTAAGATCGCGTCGCTGACAGTAGGTTCTTTACTGGGTATAGTAACTATGGCTCTGGTGGCTAAGATGGTACAGCTTTCGATGAAGCTGGCAGAGAACGGTACAGTTGATCTGAGAAACGCTATCGGCGAGAGCGCAACGGTATATATCCCCTGCCCGCCGAAAAATCAGGGCATGGGCAAGATAACCATGACGCTGCAGGGACAGATGATGGAGCTGGGCGCTTTCAATGAGGGCGAGGAACTGTTAAAAACAGGCACAAAGGTCATCGTAGTGGATGTTCGCGGAGATGACGTGATAATAGAAAGAGATGCCTGATAGATCAGGGAGGTGCGGAATATGACGAGGACAATTACTTCGATAATATTATTCGTGATAAGCGCACTGTTAGCGAAATGCAGCATAAGGCATTTTCTCGAACGGGGATACTTATTAAACAATGCGTATATATCCGCACCGAAAACAGAACGGGAGTCAATGAACAAAAAGCCGTATTACAGACAGTCCGCTGTTGTATTTTTACTGATGAGTGCGGTATTCATCGTGCTGGGACTGACGGTGATATTTGAGAATACAAAACTCGAACTTATCGAGATACCTCTGATAGCAGGCGCTGTGATATACGCAGTTATCTCTACAGTAAAGATAGAAAAAAAGTCAAAATGACACGGGAAATAAAGAAAAAACTAGC
>NZ_CAMHRZ010000167.1 GCF_946187255.1 uncultured Ruminococcus sp. | reverse complement strand
TTCGCGGCTAAGTTTGTTTTGTGCGCTGGTTTGCTTCCGCGACGAAACAACAAAGCCACAGCATTTCAAGTCGAAATACTATGGCTCAATTTATCCCTATATTATCAATCCCGCTAAAAACGCCGCCAGTGATGCCCCCAACGCAACAGCTATCAATGGAAGCTCAAAATATGCCATCACCAATGCCACAGCCGTTCCCACCGTCGCCGTTACCATACTTCCAGTGCTATAGAGTATTGCAGGCATCGTCATCGCACTCAGTACCGCGTAGGGGATATAGTGCAGAAAACTCAGCCAGAATTTTGAGGTCAGCTTTTTTCTGAAAAACGTGAATGGCACCATGCGGATAAGGTAGGTCACGCCTGCCATCACAAAAACATATACCGCTACGCTCATTCCTCAGCCACCTCCGTATCCTTAACGGGAAACAGCCACGCACCCGCAAGAGATGCGGCTATCGCACATATCATCATGGCAAAGCCGTCCGATACTGCCTTGATGTAATAATGGAACACCATACTCAGCACCACTGCCGCAAGCGATACCGCCAGCACTCCGCGTTCCTTTTTGCAGGGCGGGATGACTATTGCGATGAACATACCATATAATACCAGACCAAGAGCGCTGGATATCGCCGCAGGCAAAAGCTGACCTGCCACTGCGCCCATTGCCGTTCCCGATACCCATCCGAGAACAGCGGTGATTATGAGACCGTACATATACGCGGGTGTGAGAGGTGCCGTCTGTGAGGCGCAGACCGCGAATATCTCATCGGTTATGCAGTAGCTTGCCGCCAGCCTGTGCGGGGTGGTGAATTTCTTGTCCAGCTTCTGCGAAAGCGATACCGCCATCAGCGAGTAGCGTATATTTATCGTGATCTGCACGAGGATCATTTCCAGCAGTGTGCCGCCCGCTTCGATTATATCAACGCCCTTTGCCTGTCCTGCACTGGTCACGTTGGTGAGGGATATGAGAAACGCCCAAAGCGGACCTATCCCTTTACTCACCGCCGTTATGCCGAAGCCGAAGGACACCGAGAGATATCCCAGCATTATCGGTATGCCGTGAGACATACCTTTTACGAGATCCTTTTTCAATTACATTCTCCTATCCTTACGTCAGCTCTCCGCCTTTTGCTCCACAGGTTCGGGAGACTTGCTGTACAGCATTTTGAGGAATACGGGCGTGATTATGCTGCTGGTGATTATCAGCAGTATCACAGCCGTTGAATAATCGGGTGGGATAACGCCCATACTCAGCCCCTTGTTGGTGATGATAAGCGCCACTTCGCCGCGTGTCATCATGCCTGCGCCTATCTTTATGCAGTCTATGTTCCCGAACTTGAAGCACTTTGCCGCCAGTCCGCAGCCTATCAGCTTTGCAAGCATTGCCACCGCCACGAAAGCCAGCGAGAAGAGTATGATCTCGCCGTTGATGCCGCTGAGGTCGGTCTTCAGACCGATGCCCACGAAGAATATGGGTGCGAAGAACATATACCCGTTCACGTTCACCTTGCGGTCGATATATGCCGCATCACGCACATTGCAGAGGATTATGCCCGCTATATAAGCACCCGTGATGTCTGCGATGCCGAAGTATTCCTCTGCCACATAAGCCAGTATAAAGCAAAGGCTGAGGGCGATTATCGGTATCCTTCGGGTATGGGGGTATTTCTCGTCCCATTTCTTGAATAGTTTGTATATAACGTACCCCAGTATGAATGATGCCGCCAGGAAACCGAATACTTTCAGCGTGACGGTACTCATCTTGCTGGAGGGGTCCTTCATGCTGAGTACAAAGGTCAGCACCACTATGCCGATGATATCGTCTATTATCGCCGCAGAGAGTATCGTCTGTCCCACGCGCCCTTTGAGTACGCCCATCTCTTTCAGTGCCTCAACGGTTATGCCCACAGATGTGGCGGTCATTATACAGCCGATGAACAGCGCTTTGAAGAACTTCTCGCTTCCAAAGCCATCAAATCCGTAGAATGCCGTGTACAGCGCCGCCCCGCATACAAGGGGCACGAACACTCCCACGCAGGCGATCACGAATGCGATAAATCCCGATTTTTTCAGCTCCTGCAAATTAGTTTCCAGTCCCGCGGAGAACATTATCAGTATAACGCCTATCTCCGAAAAAATGCTGAGATATTCCGAGGGCTGCACGATGTTCAGCAGGCAGGGTCCTATGAGTACGCCCGCGATTATCTCACCCACGACCATCGGTGCTTTTACTCTTCTTGCCAGAAGCCCCATAAATTTCGCGCTGATGATTATGAGCGCGATATCCATTAGTATCTCATAAGCCTTCACAATTACCGACCTCCCAATATATTAAGCAAATAATCTCCCCCGCTGTAAAACGGGGGAGAGTGCCTGAACCTATTTGATTATAGCAGATTATTCGGGTATAAGTATCAATAATTTAAGGATAATTTGTTAATTAAAGCGGCTTGATGCCCTTTACATGACCTGCCAGCTTTGAAATATCGGTCACGTCTATCCTGCCGTCGCCGTTCAGGTCAGCGAGCTTTTTCTGCTCGTCTGTGAGGGGCTTGATGCCCTTGACGTGTGCTGCCAGCAGTGCGATATCCGATACATTGACCACATCATCACCGTTCAGGTCGCCTGCCTTGATGTAGGTAACTGCGCCTGTATTTTTCAGCGTGGTATCCGTAAGGTTGAGTGATATCGCTATACTGAATCCATCCAGGTCGTCAAGAGTCACGGGCGCATTAGCGGTCTTGCCGCCGTCGTTCGTGAACTTACTTAATTCAGTATAGGGTTCAGATCTGTATATCTCGATAACGGTACCCTTTACAGGCAGTTCGCTGAGAGAACCTGTATCACCCGAAGATACGGGGCCGATGATATCGGGCTTGAATATCGCGTTGACCACACCCGTGGTGCCGAGATCGTCGATATAGGTCTCATCGGTCACGCCCACCGATCCGGGATAAGCCATGCTCATATCAACACACAGACCTGAAAAATCATCCATAGTCTTGCTGTTGTCAGCGAGTATCTTTTCCAGCTGTTCGATGGAGATATCCTTATAGTAGCTGCGGATCGCGGAATTTGACAGCTGATCCTGAGGGATAACTATGCCCGTATCTATCTTTGAGCCGTCTTTCATCGATGCGGAAACAGTGAGCAGATAGTCCAGCTTGCGGGCGTTTATCTGTTCGGTGGTCAGGTGGTTCACTTCCAGCTTCAATACCTCAAACTCGAATTCGGTCTTCTGTCCGAACTTGAAATCCTTCAAGGCTATGGGCGAATTGAGGGTATCCTTGATGCCCGCGTTGGCGTTGGCATAGCCCATACCCTGAAACGCCAGGTTGCCTGTCTCGTCCTTTTCCTCAAAACGGTATTTCATCGATGCCTTTACAGCGCAGTCATCATCGATGCCCTGTCCTGCGGGATAGGAAAGATCGTCACTTATGACAAAAGTTCCAAAGTCATTCAGCGTTTTGCCATTGCTTTCCAGCACACTCACCAGCTTTTCGTGAGTAAGCTCGCCTTTGAACTTTATTTTGTCGGCGTCATCGGTCTTTGTAAGCGTAATGCCTGTGGGGATGACGCTCCTGTCCATACAAAACAGCTTTACTGTGACGCTGTGGCTCAGCTGTTTTCCCAGTTCCTGTGTATCGCTGACCTCAACGACTTCCGTCCCGCTTGCACAAGCGTTTAACGCAGGCAGCGCAGCGGGCATAACGGTGCCCGCCATCATCAGCGCCGCCGCAAATGATGCTATTCTTTTCATTGTTATTGCCTCCTTTATTGTCAGCATGATATATGCCGCTTATTACTTCTGTCCCTTGACTATCTTAGCCAGTATGATTATATCCGAAACGTCTATCCTGCCGTCACCGTTCAAGTCAGCGTACTTTTTCTGTTCGGCGTTGAGGGGCTTTATGCCCTTTACCTGTGCAGCTATCAGCGCGATATCCGATACGTTCACTGTATTGTCGCCGTTAATATCGCCTTTCTTGACTGCGGGCTCTGCGTCTGCTATCTCTGCGCCGTGCATACCTATATGTATACTTGCCGTAAAGCTTTCTACTTTGTCAAAGGTAAGTTCCTCATCGACAAAGCTGTCTGCTTTGCCTTCTTCTTCCGACTTGACAGTACGGCGTACAGTTCCCCTGAATTCATTGCTCTCACCCGCTTTGAAAGGTGCCTTGCTGAAATCCAGCGAACCGCGCATAGTTGAGCTGGCTGAAAAAGCGTTTTGATAATAACCGGGCTTTAATGTGAAATACATACCGGTACTAAGAGTTACGTTAGTCATCACAGACTTGCTTGTTATTCCGCTGTCTGCGGGATATTTCGGATCAACAAATCCTACAAATCTGCTGAAATCAGCGGGGTCTTTGCCTGCATCGGTGATGATCTTTTTCAGTTCATCTTGTGTAAACTTGGCTGTGTAATAACAGCTTTCAAGGGAGCCTGTGTTCTCCGTGAATTCGGCATCATTTACGGGTATCAGGGTCTCGTCTTTCAGCTTGATAAATAATGTGGGCTCAAATGTGGTGAGCATGGCTCTCTTGTGTGCTTCGGTGGGGATGTATATCTCTGCACCCGAATAATTGATGCGGAAATTAAACTCTATGCTTTCATAAGTGTCGGCATAGCTTTCAGATAACGGCGAGGGATCGCATACAAAGGCAGTATTTATATGCTGCAATACTGTTTCTGCGGTTTTATCAGCGTAATTGACCGGGTTCCTGGCATACGCCATTCCTGTTACAAAAGCGACTATCATATAGTCATCGCTGTAATTCGTCTCGGCGCTGTTGGTGAACTTCAATCTGTATTCTATGCGGTCAACATCGAGATATGTCTTGCCTGCATCTGCGAGCATCTTTTCAAAGTCAGCGCGGGATACGCTTTTTTCGTAAACGTCCGTGTATGAGCTGTGTTCATTCTTTTTCAGAGTATGTTCGTAGTCGATATCCAGCTTCTTCTCGGTGCCGTCCTTGAATACCATTACGGTATCAAAGGTGTGATCCAGCGCCCTTACCTTTGCTTCTTCTTCGGACTCTTCCCACTCATCAGGTACTGCTATGTCACTTTCAGCGCAGGCAGTGGTGTAATTCATGTTCGGCAGTGCCGCACATACACTTGCTGCCATAAGCAGTGCCGCCGCAAATGATGCTATTCGTTTCATTGTTATTGCCTCCTTATTTATTACTTCTGTCCCTTGACTATCTTAGCCAGTATAATTATATCCGAAACGTCCACTCTGCCGTCGCTGTTGATATCGGCATATTTCAGGGGCTCGGAATACAGCGGTCTTATGCCCTTTACATGGGCAGCCAGTTTGGAGATATCGGTAACATTGGTCACGCCGTCGCCGTTGATATCGCCTGTCTTGCGGTCTGCGTGGGCGTATACAGCGGCATTCTCAACGATGAAGGTCATGCGGGAGAACTCGGATTCGTCTATATAATTGTGGTAGTTGCGGGCTGTGAACTCGAAGGTGTCTGCAAGTACACCGTTTTCGAGGAAGGACTGCAGCGAGTATCCGCCTGTAACCTTGCCCTTCTTGTCGATCTCATCCCAGCGTACTCTGCCGCCCAGCATGATCCTGGAAGCGGTATCAACGTTCATGCTTGCGGGGAGAGTGCCCTTGACTCTGCATCCCAGTGTCTTGAAATCCTCGAAGCTCCTGTCTGTGCCTTTGAGTATGCTGATGATCTCTTCTCTGCTTATATCCACAGCGAATGTGGGCTTGTCGGTATTGTTTACTCTTTCCATAGTCTTGTTGGCGGGGATGTATGTGCCGTCCTTGCATACTATACAGGGCTCGATGGAGTAGACCAGGTTCTTGCCGACTTCTTCGGCTGCTGCCTTTTCTCTGTCCATACGCTCGCCCTCAGAGAGTACAGAACCGCTGCTGTCCGCACCGCTGTCAGTCTTGGGATCCGAACGGCTGCTTTCATCATTTGAGCTTTCGGAGCTGCTTTCGGATGTGCCGCTTTTCGGAACGGCGATATTCAGGTTGGTGGTGAAGTTGTAGGTCTCCACCTCATCGTAGGTGGGCTTTCTCTTTTTAAAGTTGTATACACGGCTTACGGTGTCGCTGTCTGGGAGAGCGAAGTCGAGGGTGGGCAGCAGATAGGTGCTCCACATACCCGTTGATTCATCAGAGCCTTCCAGCCTGGTTTCGCCTGCTTTAAGCTCGCTAACGGGTGCAAGACGGGGATCGATGGTGGTAACGGGATCATCTCTCCATATCCTTACGTTATCGCAAACCTTTATGCTGTAAAGTCCGCCGCTGACGAACTGCTTTGCATTGTAGCTTTCAAGGTCTTCACCCGAATAGTCAACGGAGTAGTATATGGCAAAGGTGTGGATATCATCAAAGGTCTTGCCCGCACCGTCAAGGACTTTTTCCAGCTCGGCTTTTGACACCGATGCCTCTTTGCTCAAAAGATAGCCGTTATCTATGCTGCTGTTATCCACATCAGCGTCAACGCCGCCGTTTTTGAGAAGCATCTCGCCGCCTGTTTTCAGTATGACGTATACCTTCATATCGAGCTTGAGCTTTTCTGCCAGTTCCTTAGTCTTTTCGGTGTCGCAGCTTACAGTTGAGCCTGTGCTGTCGTCAAGTCCGCTTGTCACTGCCGAAGAATCGCTGTTCGCGTAAGCTACGCTGTAATCCAGCTTCGGCAGAGCCGCTGCGCCGGCTGCAACTATCATCAGTGCTGCTGCAAATGAGATCACTTTTTTCATGTTCTTTCCTCCAAATGGTTATTTCTGTCCTTTAACTGTCTTTGCCAGTATAACTATATCCGAAACGTCTATCCTGCCGTCACCGTTTAAGTCGGCGTATTTTTTCTGTTCTTCGGTAAGGGGCTTTATGCCCTTGACGTGTGCCGCTATCAGCGCGATATCCGATACATTCACGGTGTTGTCGCCGTTGATATCGCCCTTTTTGACCTCGGGCGTGCCGTCGGGCACGGAAGAATCGCCGTCGGTCTTGCTTGAAACATCGTCGGGCTTTGAAGCTGTGCTGTCATCTGCCTTGGAGGATGTGCTTTCATCGTGCTTGCTTTCGGGAGCGCTTTCATCTCCCGGAACAATGAAATTAACGTAAAGGTTGAAAGTATAGCTTGCTATCTCATCAAAGGTGGGTGTTCTCTCCTCATAACGTAAAATTCTGCTTGAATTGTCTGCGTAACTGTCCGTTTCATAAGAGTAACGATATATAGGCTTATAGAAACTCCACATTCCGTTACCATCAATATCATTATTCAGTCGGTGTTCACCGAGTATCATATCATCTTTGT
>NZ_CAMHRZ010000166.1 GCF_946187255.1 uncultured Ruminococcus sp. | reverse complement strand
GCTGCTGCTGCTGAGCGCTCTCGTTCTGGCTGCTCTCGGTATCCTGCTTGGTCTCGTCAACAGTAACGGTCAGGGTCATCAGTTTGCCCTGTCTGTATACAGTGAGGGTCAGCTTGTCGCCCTTGCTGGCTTTTCTTATCACAGTTACCATATCCGAAGAGGACTTGATCTCGGTATCGTCTATCTTTGTTACTATATCGTTCTCTTCAAGTCCTGCTTCCTCTGCGGGGGAACCTTCGGTGACGCTCTTGATAACAGCGCCCTCGGGTATGCCGTAGGAGGTCATATCGTCGCTTACGGTATCAACGGATACGCCGATGTAAGGCTTTGCAAAATAGCCGTTCTCGATGATATTGGTGACGATATCCTTTACGGTATTGATCGGGATAGCGAAGCCGATATTATCTATGGAAGCCTCAGTGCTTGAATTGGTGGAATACTTTGCATTGGTAACGCCTACTACCTCACCGTACATATTGAACAGTGCGCCGCCCGAGTTGCCCGAGTTTATAGCACAATCGGTCTGTATCAGGTTCATCATAACGGAGTTGGAGGTGGTTATCTGTCTGTCCTTTGCGCTTACAACGCCCGAAGTCAGTGTGAAGGTCAGCTCACCGAGAGGATTGCCTATTGCTACTACGTCATCGCCTACGCTCAGTGCGTCGGAGTCGCCCAGTGTTACAGCTTCAAGACCTGTTGCGTCGATCTTCAGCACTGCGATATCGTTTGTCTGGTCGCTGCCGATGATCTCAGCATCGTAGGACTTGTCATCGTAGGTAGTTACCTTTACCTTGTTTGCGCCTTCGATAACGTGGTAGTTGGTAACGATGTAGCCGTCATCAGTGATTATGAAGCCCGAACCGCTGGCTGCTGCGGTGGTGGTATAGCCGAAGTAGTTGGTGCTTATCTCGGTGGTGATACCAACGGTGGAATTAACGGTGTTCTTGTATACATCCGAAGCGGACAGCTTTTTTCCGTCGGACTTTACAGTCTGCATAGCCACAGCCTTGCTGTCGCTGCTCTCAGCGGTCTTAATAACAGCCTTAGGGCTCTCGCTGCTGTCGTCTTCGGAAGAGGAGCTTTCCTCAGCCTTTGACGATGTCTGTGCCTGAGTCTGTGCAGCGGGCTGTGTGCTGTTTGCACCGAAGGCTCTCAGTGCGGCATAAGTTCCGCCTGTACCTACCGCACCGCCCAGTATGCTGAAGCTCAGTGCCAGTGCAGCTATGCGGAGCTTGCTGTTCTTAGCAGCTGCGGGCTTGCTGATGTTGTTGTTCTCATTGATGATATTGTTTGTGTGATCGTAAATATTGTTATTCATAAGACATTCTCCTTTGTATCTCAGCGGTTCTTACCGCTCTTTGTTTTCTATGCTTCTAAGTATATCTGCCTTACTTTAAAACTGATTTAAACTGTAATGAAAACGATATGAAATAAAATGATAAATTTTTTCACAAAACTGTCAGAAACCGACTTATTGTGACACTAAAGTGAAAAAGCGGTCATCCGACTATGAAAAAGCCCCTGTTCACGACCTGTATTATGATAATGACACGCTTTTCATACTATAAGGGAAAGGAACTTTGTGAGAAAAACAACACCCCGCACCATATCGATGCAGGGAGTCATTTTAAGGAAGTTTAGAAAAAATATATGAAGAAAAATATGAAGACTTCTCGTTTACAGTATCTATAATAATCCGTGATTGTGAAAGGGGCGTGATGATAAACGGAACGTTTGGGAAAATTGCTTTTTGTCAAATATCGACATCACACCACCCGCACCTCGACTTCTGTGACAGGCACCGCCGCTTTTAAAAGAGACTCGGGAGAACTGCTGTATTTCAGCCAAAGTTCGGGCATACGGTGTTTTATCAGTTTCTGCGTGCCGAATATATCCCTGCCCTCGGAATACATTTTCCTCTGCAATTCAAGGCAGTTCTTTTCAAGTTCGGCGGAGATGGCATTGCTCAGTTCGGCGCACTGACTGCTGTTCATCACCCTGTCGGGGGCGGCGGTGAGTTTTATCTTTGAAGTCACCACCAGCCTGCCGTCCTTTATGTCTATATCGCGCTTTATGCTGAAACTGTCCAGCGATGAAGTCACGCTGCCTGCGCTTATCTCGCTGACGATATGCCCCTTATCGGCTTTCCCCGAAAGCATTGCGGCGGCAAGGGCTTCTTTTGTGTCCAGCATAGTTCCGCCGCTGCCTGCCGAAGTGCCTGCAAGCTCTATGATACTGCTGACTTCGGTACTGCCCTCTCCGCTGTCGGTGTCGGAGCTTTTCACCCGAAGAACGGGTATAGTCGGCACCTGTTCGGCGGAGAGTATATCTATAAGGTCACAGCCTGTGGTATCGGAGTACTCGCGGCTGACTTCCAGCAGTCTTGTCAGGGCTTCCGCCGAAGTTTCTTCTTCGGTTATGCCCACCGAAACGGTTATCAGTTCCTCAGCGGTCTTTTCAGCCATGCACACGTTGGCGGAGGGGCTTATGTTCTTATCCCCCAGTGCAAAGGCGAACAGGTCATCGGGGTCATCGAGGGGCGTTCCGCGTCCCAGACAGATAAGCTGCAAATGCCCGAAAAACAGCTCTTTTCCCGTACTGCTCTTAGCCTTAGCCAGCGCGTCGCTCACAGTTCTGCCCTCACAAACGGCGGGGGTCACGTTTGGCTTAGTGACATCCACAGCGGTATCAGCACCGCCGCCGCCCGGCTGGAATATCTGTAGGGATACCCTGTAGCCGCCGTCACACTCGTCTATCCCCATCGCATGGACTATCCCGCGCTTATCGATGCTGATGCTTCGCCCGAAGGAAGACAGCATGACGCAGACCATCACTATTGCTGATATAAGGTACAATGCTTTTTCGCGGCGCATAGATATACTCCTTTGGTATCGAATGTTTGTTTGGCTTGTGTTTCGGGGGAGGTGTTTTGAGTGACCCTTTAAAACGCAGTTTGCCGGTATAGCCGCATATCTGCTGTGTTCGGTAGTTTGCGTGGTGGTCGCTCCTCGTTTCCCGGTGCGGGGAGTTTGTGCGGGTATAACACTTTTGCAGACGCGCCTGTTTGGACGGCAGCTGGTTTTGCTTATCGAACGGCAGCAAGTTTTGCTCTTATTGTTTGCTGTGCATTTTGGTTTTGTGCTTTGGTGATTGAGGGACTCCTTCCCGCAAGCCTTTCGCAAAAGGCTTGACCCAAAGCCCGATCTGCGGCTTAGTTTGTTTGGGCGCTTGTTTGTTTCCGCGAAATTTATCCGCTGTTTGCTGCCCCCACCCGCGCTCTTTGCTCCTCGCTCTGCGCACACATCCTCATCATCACCATCGGCAATACTGTCCCAAGCACTATGACAGCGGGCAGACTATGCTCGCTATGCACTGCCTTTTCCCATCCGTACCCCGTCAGCAGCGGCAGAGCCATTGCCGCAGGTACAGCCCCCGCCGCAAGTGTGCTCCCCATCTTCTTTGTTTTGGGGATTAGCATCCGTATACACGCCGCCGCGCAGTAAATGAGGATTGCCAGTCTTACCAGCCCCGTGAACACCCACACGGGCAGGAACACCGCATCACTGCGTTCGGTGATGAGGTTTTCCGAAGCCGCCGCAAGAGTGAACACGGGCAGTTTTGTTCTCATTGCGAAGCTGCCCAGCACTGCCGTCACCATGCCGCATATCATGCATATCAGCAGTCCTTTTAATATAAGGAATCGCCGTGCGGTGTTTGCCGCATCGCCCTTTGTTCTTCCTGCCAGGAATGCGAACAGCACCAGGCATTCACAGCGGTCTGTCTCCGCGAAGGCGGCTTGCAGTACGGTCTCTCGGGCGTGAGGTACAGCCAGATCAAAGCGGGTGACATCCATTTCTCCCGCCGAGCCTGCGGCGATCACCGCCAGCGTGACGGCTATGCCGAATAATGCGGGCTGAGACACTCTTCCTATCACCGCGCTGCTGCTGAGGGCGGCGAGAACAGCAGTCAGCACACAGCCGATGACCACCGCTGTGCGGGGCATATTCACGGAGAAGAAGTAGTCGGTGAAATAGGCGAGGTTGCCGATATCGAAAAACGCTTCATATATAAAGTATATCAGAAACGCCAGCGTCACGCCCCGCCCGAAGTTCTCGCTCTGCCCGAAAGCCAGTGTGCAGGGGTCCGAACGGTACTTTTTTGCAAGCATCACAGTGGGGACTATCAGCAAGCCCTGTATCGCTGTGCCTGTCACCGCCCCGATGATATAAGCCGTCCCGCTGTTGATCTGTGCGGGAAAAAATGTCAGCGCCGAAAAGCATCTGGTGCATAAAAGCAGGCAGATCAGCGCCGCTGAGGTCAGTTTGTAATTGTCTTCATTCATAGTTATAGTCCATATTATCGTACAATTGTTAGCCGCCGTTCATCATAGTCCTCCGCTTTGCTGGCTGTCGAAAATCCGCGCGTGAAAAGATATCCGCAAAACCATACTTTTCAGCGGCAAAGGGGAAATGTACACATTATTGTACTTCAACGCTGTGAGGATGATATACACCGACCCGCAGGAAAGTCTGTTGCCGTTATTAATAGTTATAGTCCGTAAAATCGTACAATTATCGTTTGCTGTTCACAGTAGTCCTCCGCTTTGCCAGCTGCCTGAAATCCGCGCGGGAAAAAATATCCGCAAAACCATACTTTTCAGCGGTAAAGTGGAAATGTACACATTATTGTACTCCAACGCTGCGAGGATGATATACACCGCCCAATAGGGAGGTCTTCTGTCTTTATTAATAGCTATAGTCCGTATAATTGTACAACTATCGCCCGCTGTTCACAGTAGTCCTCCGCTTTGCTAACTGCCTGAAATCCGCACGGGAAAAGATATCCGCAAATCCGTGCTTTTTCAGCGGCGAAAGGGGAGAGGTATACGCCGTGTCATACTGCTCCACCGCGCTGATGTTCAGCACCAGCAGAAAGGCGGCTATGGCTATGCCGTAGAGCCCGCCCAGACCGCCTGCCAGGATGAATATCACCCGAAGTACCGACACGGCGGGGTAGAGGGAGGGCAGCACGAAGGACGCGGTGGCGGTCATGCCCACGACTATCAGCAGCGGCTGTGAGACCATGCCGCTTTTCACCGCCGCATCGCCTATGATAAGCCCCCCGACGATGGATACAGCGCCGCCCACCGCCTTCGGCAGCCGCACGCCCGCCTCCCGCATTATCTCAAAAAGCACCATCAGCAGCACCATTTCCACCACCAGCGGGTAGGGCGTGGCTTCCTCCGCCGCCGCGAGATTTAGCAGCAGTTTCAGCGGGAAGACTTCGGGGTGAAATATCACCAGCGCGGCGTAAAGTCCCGGCAGCATCAGCGCCAGCAGGAACGAGAGGTACTTTATCCACCGCGAAAAAGCCGCAAAGAAAGGCTTTTCGCAGTAGTCGTCCATTGTGCGGAAGTTGTCCGCGAACACGGTGGGGAGTATCATGCAGCCGGGACTGTTGTCGGTAAAGACCAAAATTTTACCCTCGTTCAGTGCGGCACAGGCGGTGTCGGGTCTTTCCGTCACCATCACCGCTGAAAATACCGAGCGCCCGTAGCTGTGGTCGATAAAGGGCATGATATACCCCGCGTTGAGTACAGTGTCCAACTTTATGGACTGCAATTCTTGCTTTACCCGATCAAGCGTTTCGGGCAGACATCTGCCCTCCATATAGGCGATGCATACATCCGTCTTTGACAGCTTCCCGATCTTCATCAGCTGAAATCTCAGCGCGGGAGTTTTCAGCCTGCGGCGCACAAGGGACATATTTACCCGCACAGTTTCGGTGAAGCTGTCACGCGCACCGCCCACCGTCTGTTCGGTCTCGGGCAGGGATACCGCGCGCTTTTCAAACCCCTGCACCCCGAAGCACACCGCATCGGGCAAGCCGTCGGTGAGTATCGCCGCAAAGCCCGAAAACAGCAGTTCCAGCAGGGTGCCCACGTCATTTGCGGTCTGCCTGTCGGCGGACATAAGGCTTTTCTCCATCAGGAACTTCCCGATCTCTTCGGGGGTGCGGGGCTGTCCTGCAAATTCGGTCATCGGCTGATATATCAGCTCAGCCATCAGCTGCGACGACGCCATGCCCTCCACCGACAGCACCTCACAGCGGGTATTACCAAAGCTTATGCTGACCGTGTTGAGGTCGGCAGTCTCACCTGCGGCGGTGCGCAGCAGTTCCACCGCCGCGTCTATGTCGGTGGGTATCTTCGTGTTGTATGAGTTTTCAAAATAGGGTGCATTCATATCTGTGACCTCGCTTATGTCAACAGTATGCCCGAGATTTCAGCGTTTATTCGCACAGCAAAAAAAGAGGACAGTTTCCTGTCCTCTTAAACGTACAATTGATATTATTCCTCAAACTCACTTACCAGCTGTGCCACAGTATTCTTAGCATCACCGTAGATCATAACGGTGTTGTCATTGGTGAACAGCGGGTTCTCAACGCCGGAGAAGCCTGTGCCCTTGCCGCGCTTGAGCACGAATACTGTTCTCGCCTCGAATGCGTTGATTATGGGCATTCCGTACAGCGGAGATGTCTCATCATTTATTGCGCTGGGGTTAACGACATCGTTTGCGCCGATAACGATCGCTACGTCTGTGTTTGACATCTGGGGGTTCATCTCGTCGGCTGTTTTAAGCTGCTCGTAGGGAACGTTCGCTTCCGCGAGAAGTACGTTCATGTGTCCGGGCATACGTCCCGCAACGGGGTGTATAGCGAAGTTTACCTCCGCGCCGTTTGCCTCCAGCTTGTCGCAAAGCTCCTTAACTGCGTGCTGTGCCTGCGCAACTGCCATGCCGTAGCCGGGAATGAATACTACGCTGCTTGCAGCTTCCAGAATAAGGTAAGCATCCTCAACAGACATGGACTTGGGCTCTTTCTGCTCGCCCGCAGCGCCCTTTTTGGCGGCACCGAAGCTGCTGAACAGCAGTGCGTAAAGCGTTCTGTTCATCGCCTTGCACATGATGAGGGTCAGGATAAGTCCCGAAGTACCTACCAGACATCCGGAAACTACCAGCACCGAGTTGCTGATGGAAAGACCCGCAAATGCAGCTGCAAGTCCCGAGAATGCGTTCAGCAGAGAGATGATAACGGGCATATCGCCGCCGCCGATGGCAACGACCATCGTGAAGCCAAGTATCAGATAAGCCGCTGTTACGATGATAATGCCGATCTTACCGACCTCTGCGTCAACAACGCCCGCAATGCTGAGAGCGTATATCACAACGCCTGCAAGTCCTACTATCGCTAAAAGACCGTTTATCGCGTTTTTAGCGGGGATAGAAACGTTTTTCTTGAACATTTTTCCGCTCAGCTTGCCCCATGCAACTACCGAGCCCGTGAATGCTATAGCACCTATCGCTACCGTAAGTCCCAGTGCGATGGAAGAGAAAACGTTTATGCTCTTGTCGGTCATGT
>NZ_CAMHRZ010000165.1 GCF_946187255.1 uncultured Ruminococcus sp. | reverse complement strand
CGGCGTGGCAGTGCTGCCTGCAGTGTATGTGTCTCAGGATCATTTTGACAGCAGCAGATACTGCATTTCTGTCGGTCAGATGGAGCTTTTCTATTCGTCAGACGAGCTTATGAACGGCAGGGACAGTGCAGAAGAATTGCAGCGGCAGATGACAGAGCTTCTCGAAGCTGTCGGGACAGATAATGCCGACGCTGTCGCTTATGATACCATCACGATGTTGTTGGAAATAGCCGAAAGCACCGCCGACCTCGGCAGCATGACGATAGAACAAATGCATAATGTCAGAAAACCCGGTGAACTTGACCCTTTGATTGCGAAGTATATCGAAACGCTCGGGCTTGGCGGACGAGATATTGTTGTGTATGATACCGAACAGCTTGATAAAATATGTTCGCTTCTGACAAATGATGATCTTCCGTATTGGAAAGCACTTGCGGAATGTGCGCTCATATACACATACAAGGACTATTTTCCGTCGGAGATCTCTAATTCATTTGGCTCGGACAAAAGCTCCGAGGAGGAAAAGGCTCTTAATGCTGTGAAAAAATTGCTTTCGGGCGAGGTCGGAAATATCTATGCACAAAAACACCTTGACGAAAAAACGCTCTCGACGGCAAGGCAGATGACGGAGGATATTATCTCGGCATACAGAAAAGTTATCGAAACATCAAAGGTTTTGTCCGAAAGCGACCGTGCGGAATGTCTTGCGAAAATAAATAATATGACTGTCAATATCGGCTGTCCCGATGAAGAATATCACAGCAGCTCGGAGGTTTCGGGCAGTCTGCTTGAAAGCGCTGTAAGCATAAAAAGTGCTGCTGTCAAAGATGCTCTGTCTAAAATCGACGAAACTCCTGAGTCTACAGACTGGTATATGCTACCGCAGACAGTCAATGCGGTCTGCCGTCCCCAGAGCAACAGTATCACCGTACCGATGGCACTGTTTAACGCACCGTATTTTGATGTCAATGCTGACTATTATACAAATCTCGGCGGTCTTGGCTCTGTTATAACCCACGAGATAGGTCATGATTTTGACGCGGAGGGTATTCTTTATGATGAGTACGGAAATTACCGTCCCGAACGAAAGGGCAGCGACCGCACAAAGCTGTTGTCAGATGAGGTGGCGGCATATTTTGGCAGCCGGCAGATCATGGGGACGTTCTGCATCGACGGCGAACGCACAAAGGGCGAAAACGCCGCAGACCTCGGCGGTATGCAGGTGATAGCCTCGATGACCGACAACAAGGAAGAACTCAGGCGTATTTTTGAGAGTTACGCCAATATCTGGGCAACACTTTCTTTCGATACCGATGCGGCAGAAAGTATCGCCGGGGACGTTCACAGCCCTGCGGAGATAAGGGTGAATGCCGTGCTTTCATCTGTTGACAAATTCTATGAAGCCTATGGGATAGCCGAAAGTGACGGTATGTATCTGCCGCCGGACAAACGTGTAAGGGTGTGGTGATATGCGCTTTCTGATGAAAATGATACTCCGCAGTATCACGGTAAAGCCCCTGCGGACGGCAGTCATCGTGCTGTGTCTTGCGGCGGTGTCGCTGACGTTTTCGCTCTGCCTGACGATCAGCATTTCTTCAAAGGCGGCTGTCGAAGAACAGGTACGCAGCGGAAACGGCAGAGCCGACATTGTACTGAACAGCAACAAGGGCTTTACTGAACTGCCTGTCCTTCCCGATGAATGCGAAAGTCTGCCCGTTCTGCTTGCAGGCTCGTATTTCCAGATCCACGATATCAGCAACTATAAATATGTACAGAAGAAAAACATCAAAATTCTCGGTATCGATACCGCTAAGGCGCAGAGGTTCGGGATGCTCCCCGAGTGTACCGCGCCAAAAGACGGTGAAGCGGTCATCAGCTATTCGATCGCACTGCGTTACGGGTACGAGGTCGGAGATACGTTCACGCTGCCGTGTGCGGATAATTCGGAAGTGACCCTCACGGTCTCGGAGGTCGTGCTGAACAAGGGCTTGCTTTCCATCATGCCGCAGACGATGATCGTTTCGGAGGACACCGCGAGGACATTTATAGGCGATGATGATATCAAAGCAACGATGATCTACATGGACGCACCCGACTGTATGACATCTGAAATTGCGGAGCAGCTATCGGAGATGAACCCCGAGCTGATTGTTCAGCAGCTGACGGGAACAGCCGAAACGGAGGAAATGGTCAGCAGCCTGACACGGACATTTTTCATGCTGTTCGTCATGAAGCTCCTGATGATTCTTTTCATCATCACGGCGTTTACAAAGAATATCGCCGCCGAGAGATTGTCTGTCATCGGAACGCTTCGCAGTATCGGCGCAGAGAAAAAGACTGCGGCGTTCATGCTGCTGACGGAATGTGCAGTCTACGGACTGCTGGGCGGCGTATTTGGTACGGTGCTGTTTTATTCATTAAAGGATATACTCGTCGGGAATTATATCCCTTCTGTGAACGGTTTGGGCGGGAGCGTTTCTGTTCCGTTTTACATACCGCTGACGGGAGTTCTGCTCTCGGCGGTGATAAGCTGTACTGTCTCGCTTGCGACTGTTATCCGAACATCGAAAGCTTCCATACGGGACATTATTTTCGGCGGCAAGGACAGCGTATACAGACCCTCGGACGCTGTGGCTGTCACGGGCTTGATTCTTTTGCTCTGTGCGCTGAAAATATATGTTTCGCAGACAGGATTTCCTGCCTGTATCATTGGTCTTGCAGCGTTTGTTATTGGTCTGTGTCTTATCATTCCGAAACTGCTGTCCGTCGTATCGGCGATCACGGCAAGGCATACGGACGGCGGCTGTCTGCCCGTGTTACGTCTTGCGCTTATCCAGTCCGGAACGAAAAAAACAGCCGTCACGGGCACGATTATATGCACTGCGGTCATGCTGCTGACTTCCTCACTCTATATTCTTTCGCGCTCGGTCGATAAGCTGTATTCGGTGAGAAATTACAACTGCGATGTTATCATTACCGATCTTTCCGAAAGAGCAGATCGTTATAGCATCATTACCGCAGACCGCAGAGAGTTTATCTACAACACCGAGGAAACAACTCAGGTAAACGGTGAAAAAGTGACGGTCAATATCTTCGGGTTTGATGGCTTTGAAATGTTTTCCGGGCTTCGTGATCTGCCCGAAAGTCTCGCCGATGATGAGATAGCATTCGACAAGCAGATGATGAAGCGGCTCGGTATCCATGAGGGCGACAGTGTTTCAGTCACGCTGAAAAGTAATGCCCTTCGTCCCGTATCGCTGACCCTGACGGCGGTATCAGGGATAGACAGTATCTACTTCGACCAGCGGTGCAATGCGGCGTTCATAAACCTTGATACCTACAAAAGCGTGTATCACGACTATCCGTCAATGCTGCTTGCAAAGGGCGATACCGAGCTTATGCGCAGGCAGCTTATCGACAACAGTGCGGTATTTCACTCTGCTGAGGAATACTACGCCGCTGCGGACGAGAATTCAAGCAGCGTCACGGGATTGCTGAACAGCTTGGCGGTCATGGGCGTGCTGCTGGCGGTGATCTCCGTTTCGGGCGAGCAGATGATCGGCTTTACCCAGCGCAGGCATGAGCTCAGCGTTCTGCACTCGCAGGGAATGAGCATCAGACAGCTTTCAAAAATGCTGTTTATTGAAACTGCGCTTACAGTGTTCGTTCCGGTATTGTTTATCGTGACCGCAGGACACGTTGTCATTATGTTTATCACGAAGACCCTCGGCAGTCTTGATATGAATATCCCGATAAGTTATGATATAAACGGACTTGTCGGATTTATCGCAGTCATGTCGGTATCGGTCGTATTGACCGTTCTGATACCGATTCGTTCGATTAGAATAATGAACGTTGCCGCCGCGCTGAAACAGGAATAGGGGGAGCAGAATGGAAAATATCATCGAAATAAAAGACGTCTGCAAGAGCTTCGGCGGGAAAGATAACCGCACACAGGTGTTGAACAATGTGTCTCTTTCAGTTGGCAAGAGCGAGTTTATCTCGCTCATGGGCGCGTCGGGCAGCGGCAAATCCACGCTGCTTTATCTGTTGGGCGGGCTTGATATTCCCGACAGCGGTGAGATCGTTCTTGACGGCAGGGATATTTCCAAAATGCGTGACAGAGCGCTTTCAAAGCTGCGGCGTAAGGGAATGGGCTTTGTGTTCCAGTTCTTCAATCTGGTGCAGAATTTGACAGTTGAGGACAACATTCTTCTGCCACTCGTCATGGACGGCAGAAGCCCGAAAAAAAACCGTGAAAAGCTGGACAGTATCCTTGAAACGGTCGGATTGTCTGATAAACGGAAAAGCTATCCTAACCAGCTTTCGGGCGGTCAGCAGCAGAGATGTGCCGTCGCAAGAGCCGTTATTTATGAGCCGAAGATACTCCTTGCCGATGAACCAACGGGAAACCTCGACAGCAAAAGCGGCACGGAGATCATGGAACTGTTCAGCCGCATCAACAAGGAAAAAGGCATCACGATACTCATGGTCACACATTCCGCAGAGTGCGCGGCGTACTCCGACAAGGTGATAACGCTTTCCGACGGGAAGATACTGTCTTGAAAAATGGCGGTGGATGTGCTATATTTATATTAAAAGACATTGAAATTGCCTCTTTGCGAACTTCGCAAAAGCATATATCGAACTTTTACTCGTTCGCAAAGTGCAATTTCTAATGTCGTTTACTATAGATAGGGTGATGTTATGAGAATAGCCGTCTGCGACGATGAGAAATACTTCCGTGAAACGATATGCGAGGCGATCAATGCATTTTATCGGAGCCTTGATATGCTGTGCCTGCCGTTTGCAAGCGGCGCGGAGCTGATAGCCGCCTTTGAACAGGGACAGCGGTTCGATGCCGTGTTTCTCGATATCGAAATGCCGCCGCCCGACGGCATGGAAACTGCAAGGCGGCTGCATGAATTTTCCGCCGAACTGCCCGTGATTTTCCTCACAAGTCACACGGAGCTTGCGATGGACGGCTACGAGGTCGGGGCGTTCCGATTCCTGCAAAAGCCCATTATCAGTGAAAAGCTCACACGGGCACTGAAAGACATTACACAGCTCTGCGGCAGAAAAAATACGATCTGTATCAAGGAAAACGGCGAGGAGCATTTCCTCTCTCCCGATGATATAATATATGCCGAGGCTGACAACAATTCGGTTCGGTTTGTTACGGCGGATCGTGAATATCACATGAGAATGAAGATCACCGAAGCACTCACGATGCTTGATACTGCCTCCGACAGCTTTTGCAGGGTACACCGCTCGATCATCGTGAATCTCGCGCACATCATCAGCCGCAGCGAAAAAGAAGTAAGGCTTGACAGCGGTATAGTCCTGCCCGTCAGCAAAAGCTACACCGACGAACTGAAGAAACGGCTGATGGCATATATCAGGCTGAACGCAAGGTAGGTGGTGCCGATGAAAACAATTGCACAATTTTCGATCATTCTTATTGGTCTGATATACGGTACGGCGTTCAGCTTCGTCACGCTCGTCACGCTGGGCGACCTGTTTTACAGAAAAGTCAGACGTGTGATCGGATTCCCTGTTATTACAGGCGTGATATTCGGTATTGCGGAGTTTTTACAGAACAGATTTCTTGGCGGCGTAGATCTGCTGCCGCTGTATCTGCTGCATACTGCCGCAGCCATTTTTCTTCTCGCTGACAGGAGCAAAGAAAATATTATATCTCTGATCTGCGCGGAACTGTTTTCAGGCTGTATGATCGGCAGTATGCAGACAGCGGTGTTTTCGGTCACTAATGGTGCAAAGAGGTCGTTTGTTCAGGTGACTCTGCTGTATCTGACCGGCTATCTTGCGGCTGCTCTGTTTGTATTCCTTTTGAAAAGACTTGTCAGAAGCGAGGACAGAGAACCGCTCGGACTGCTGCAAATAGTATTGCTGACGGGTATTGCTTGCGTTGTCACGATGCTTGTGAACAACAGCTTCACCATGTCAGATTATATCCCCGATGTTTCCCCCGAAGCGGCGATACCCTCGGTGCTGATGCTGATGTCGGTGAGTGTTCTGCTGTTGCTTTCGGTAAAAACAGACCAGGCAAAGCGTTTCCGTGAAATGAATGAGCTGAACGAAAAATACATGACCGCACAGGCAAAGCATTTCGAGCAAAGCAGAGTTGCCGATACCGGAATGAGAATGCTTCGTCACGATATGAAAAACCACATCACGGTGATGAACGGGCTGTTTGATTCCGGCAAAACCGATGAGCTTGGTGAATATCTCAAAGAGCTTGGGACTGCCTTTGCGGACACGCAGTCTGTCAATATTACGGGAAACGAGATCGCCGATGCGATCATTTATGAGAAAAAGAACTATGCCGAAATGAACGGCGCAAGTCTTGTGACCGAAGGAAGTCTGAAAGGATTGGAGATCAGCGCAGTCACCCTTTGCACGGTGCTGTCAAATCTTCTGGATAATGCCATTGAAGCCGCTGTACAGACTGATTCAGAGCGTGTTATAATGCTGTCAGCAAAGAGATCGGGCAGCTTTTTTTATATCTGTATCAGCAACCCGACAGCGAATTATGTAGACGTATCGGCAGATATCCCCACAAGCAAGCCCGACAGTGCGGGTCACGGGCTGGGGCTGAAAAGCGTGAGAAAAGCGATAGAAAAGTGCGGCGGAACGCTTGAGCTGTCCTGTAAAGGGTCGGTTTCGGGATATATCTTCACAGCTGAGGTCATACTGCCGGCGGAGCAATAACCCTTCAAAGCCATTGTTTCCGGGATTGAGATATGTTCCCATAAAAATCACCTCCGTGATCGAAAACGCATAATTCAACAATTGTATTATAACCTAATTCAGGAAAAAATGTAAAAGCTCCTATTTTTTTTCTTACAAATGACCATGGGTTGTGATTTCATGTTTTTTGATCGTTCTTTGGTATTTGCGGCAAAAATAATATTTTTTTGAGACGAACCGGGGCTGTTGCTGCTTTCAAGTTCAGATAACAGTTCCTCCAAACTGCTCACGCTCGGTATCAGGCTGTCTATTGCTTTTCGGATATGCTCCTTCCATGAGATACCGTTCTTTTTGCACGTCCATTCGTAGTAACTTATCGACCGACCCTTGTTCTCAAAGTTCAGCGCTGGAGTGACACCAAACGCTCGACATACACCGTTCGTATTCTCACGCACTATACGAAGAGATTTTTTGTTATCATAAAACCGCTGTCCCGATATTGAGTACGAATTGACTAGGATATGACAATGCACATGGTCGGTGTTGGTGTGCGTAGCGATGACCGCCTGCGCGTCCTCTCCAAAATTCTTTCGCACCAAAGCCTTGGCTATCTTGTGGGCGAGTTCGGGAGTGACGTTCTCCGAATCGGCAAAACTGATTATGTAGTGTATCGCCTTGACAGGAGATTTTCCGCTTTTTGACTGAGGTGCATCATAGCTTCGTCTTGCGTACTGTTCG
>NZ_CAMHRZ010000164.1 GCF_946187255.1 uncultured Ruminococcus sp. | reverse complement strand
ATTTCCTTCCAGAGTGATAAGTATACAGAT
This sequence comes from uncultured Ruminococcus sp., assembly GCF_946187255.1. Lineage (GTDB taxonomy): Bacteria > Bacillota > Clostridia > Oscillospirales > Ruminococcaceae > Hominimerdicola. Next base: position 7,619 of record NZ_CAMHRZ010000164.1, on the reverse strand, counting down.
ACCGCCAAGCTGAACATCACCCCCGAACCCGACAGTATGCTGCGCGTATTCATGACTTATGTACCTCTTGAAGAGGCTGTGGACATCGAACCGCAGGAGCTTTCCACATTTGAAAGAAACGGCTTCACCGTTGTTGAATGGGGCGGTTCCGAAATATAATAATCGTGCTAACATGATGCATTTTTAAAGAGCTGTGTCAGCCGTGTGAGATCATGCTCTCATGCGGCTGATCACAGCCTATTTTTTTTGTTACTTAGTGAGCGGTATATACAGATGGAATGATCATGCACTGCACACCGCAACAAAGCGTTGCTTGACTGCTTCATGCAGATATGCTATAATGTTGCCACAAGGAGGGATATCACTATGGAAACCAAGACGATCATTCACGAACTCCGCACAAAACACGGATTATCACAGGATGCACTCGCTGAAAAGCTATTTGTCACGCGGCAGGCGGTCTCCCGCTGGGAAACAGGCGAGACCCTTCCGAATACCGAAGCGCTGAAACTGCTTTCGGCACTGTTCGGTGTCTCCATCAATACACTGCTCGGTGCCTCAGGACAGATGATCTGCCAGTGCTGCGGAATGCCGCTGGAGGAAACCATCATCAGCAGCAACAAGGACGGCTCCCCGAACGCAGATTACTGCAAATGGTGCTTTGCGGACGGCACCTATATGTACAGCGATATGGACGACCTCATCGAGGTATGCGTGAAGAATATGGCGAGCGCTGAGCACCCTGAGGATGAGGTGCGCTCCTATCTGAGGGATATGCTGCCGAAGCTCGATTACTGGAAGCGGCACAGCGAACTCGGTGACGGCGGTGCCTTTGAAGCCTTCAAACAGCAGCTTGTCAGGGAGATCAATGCGCTGGAAATACCGGGTATGCCAAAGCTCGAAAAGCTGAATGCGCTTGTCGGCAGCTATGTCAATCTCGCATATCCGCTCCCGAACGGCTGTGCCGTGAAGTTTCTGGAAGACGGTGCAACGTATCTCGGCAATCAGCTTGCCTGCACCGACGGCAGCGGAAGATGCTTCGGGGTGCTCGCCAATATGGAGTTCATACTCGTCAGCACCTACGGCAAAGACGGCGCAGCGCCGGAGTTGGTGCTTTATCAAAAGCGAAATACATAAGTGAAAACACATTCGCAAACGCACTCTTTCCACTGATCTGTACCGTTTCAAGCCGCGCAAAAAGCTCGTCCGGCAAAGGCTTGATCTTTGCCAACAAAACCGACCCGATAATTCAGAAAATCGGGTCGGTCTTATATTTTTTCGGGTGTTAAATTATCTCACAACTTCCCACATCTCTCCCATATTCATGGAGGCATTTTTTGGAATACAGCCTTTACAGTGTGCCGGGTCACAGTTTCCGCCGCAGGACTTATGCGCTGAGAAACCAACTCTGCGTATCATGCCGATACGCTCCAGATATTCCAGCTGCCTCGTGATGTCGTTGGGAGTTGTAGCAAGTTCAGCCGCAAGCTGTTCTATCGTGCGGGAGTTGCCGTCTTTTAAAAGTTCAAGCAGTCTTTTCATAGCGTCACCAGATAAGCAGACCGATGTGATATACGATACAGGAAAGTGCGAGTGCGGTTGCGGTGTAATAAAGCGCTATCTTCGCTGTCCACTTGACGGAGTGTATCTCCTGATATGTCGCGGCAAGTGCTACAACGCAGGGCAGATTGAATGTCAGTGCAAATATGAAAGCCAGCGCTTCGGGGCGGGTGACATTTGCAAGCAGAAGTTCGTTGAGATTCTCAGACCTTGCAGCACCGCTCATAGCTTCCATAAAGCCCTGAGAATATGAACCGCCGCTGTACAGTGCGCTTATAACGCCCACAGCACCCTCTTTGCCGACCGATGAAGCCACGAATGCGATGAAAAGCTGCCAAGGCATACCGAAGAATTTGGTCACAGGCTCGATAGCTGTGCCGATCTTGTAGAGGATACTGCTTTCATTTGAGCCGCCGTAGCTGAGTACCCAGAAGATACCGCATACAAGCAGTACCACCTTGACCACACGGAAGAAAGTATCCTTTGTCCTGCCGAGAACGTAGCGGAAAAGTGCGCCCCACTTAGGCTTGTGGTAGGGCGGCAGCTCCATTATCATGCCGCATCTGTCCTCTGTTTTTACAAGACCTCTGCCGAATATCTTTGCAGTTATCCACATGTGAAGTATCATCGTAAGCAGGAGCGCCACGATGACAAGAGGCGCAGCAGCCCCGAAGAACACGGTGGAAAGCATAGGTATTATAGCCCAAGCCGCACCGCAGGGTACAGCCCATGCAAGGGCTATGGTCAGTACCTTCTGTCCCCAGTTGTCGATGACTCTGGCGCCCGAAGCACCGCCAATCGTACAGCCGAAGCTGACAAGGAAGGGCATGACTGATTTTCCCTGCAAGCCCAGTTTGCCCATAGTGTTGTCAAAAACATAGGATATTCTCGCCATAACGCCCACTTCTTCAAGCAGACCGAACACCAGTGTCACACCGAACACAAAGCCCAGCATTTTTATGACATAGCCCATAGATTGCAGTACCACATCGCAGATAAGGCTTATGATGACAGCCGGGCAGCCTGCCGACGAAAGCCCCGAGCCGACTGCGTTTTGTAATACCGTCACCACCGAGGCCAGAGCCATTATGGGCAGTGCAGGGATAAATGATGCGAGAAGTCCCAGCACTACTGTCATAACAACGGCGGGCTTGCCCCAGAATCTATGGGTGTAAATGCGGTCGAGCCTGCCCAGTTTGGTGATGGTCTTTCTGCCGCTGACCGCGCCCTGAAGTATCTCGTCTATCCAGGCGAATTTGCACTCGCCCGTAGCTACCGCATCCGAGCCGCTTTTCGCAAGGTTCTCTATCTTCTTCACCTTGTCGTCCGAAAGAGTATCTTTCAGCTTTGCCGAAACTACCTTGTCATTTTCAAGTACCTTGACGGTCAGCCACATGGGAGTGTAGCCCGATATGGTATCATCGGAGAGCTGTGCTTTGATATCGCTGTAATTATCCAGTTTTATGTACTCTTCTTCCAGTGCCGATACATTGATATGCGTTTTTGTTTTAAGCGCCCTTTCAAGGGTCTGATAGAACTTGTCGTATGCTTTGATATCCGTTGCTGAGAAAAGCATTACCGGTATTCCCAGCTTTTTCTCAATAGCAGCGGCATCTATGGTCTTGCCCTGTTCCTTTGCAACGTCTTCCATATTCAGCACCAGAAAGCAGGGGGCTTCAAGTCCTGCGTAGTCCGCCAGCATGAACAGGCTTCGTTCAAGCTGTGAACTGTCTGCGAGTATACAAACAACGTCCGCCTTGCCCGATGCGATAAAGTCGCGGGTGATGACTTCTTCATCGGAATTTGCCGACATACTGTATGAGCCCGGCAGGTCAGCGACCGAGTAGGTCTTGCCCGCATGAGTGAAGGAACCTTCTTTTTTCTCGACTGTCTTTCCTGGCCAGTTGCCGACGTGCTGACGAAGCCCCGTAAGCGCATTGAATAGAGTTGATTTACCCGAATTGGGCTGTCCCAGAAGTGCTATCGTTGCTGTGCTCATGCTTTCACCTCCGTGACCTCAATGCCCTCGCATTCACTGCGGTTGACAGCTATCATGGTGTCCCTTGAATACAGCAGTACAGGACGGTTTTTGTCGTTTTTGATAACGCTGATATGACAGCCGGGTGTCAGCCCTATGGACGTTATCCTGCCGATAAATCGCGTGTCACCATTCAGCCCGCTTATAACAGCTTGTGAGTTTTCTTTGAGTTCTGCCAGTTTCATTTTTTACCTCCGTTTGTGATCAGTATATTTTTAGTTAGATAATGCTAACCTGAATGCAAATTATTGTCGATACATAAGCATAGTCGGCTGATGTATCGACAGTATGTATTATTATGTTCGGATCATTCCAGACCCTTGAGAACACCCACCATATCGATGTGCTTGATACGTTTAGAGAACATAAATCCCACCAGTACCGAAATGCCGATAACGAAAGCTCCCGAAAGCAGGAATGTCAGCGGCTCGATACTGCACGGCCAATCAATGGCATCGCCGTTTGAATCCATCATCGCCTGCAATATCTTCTTGCCGAAGGGTATCCCGCAAACTGCACCTATCAGCGACAACCAGAGGTTCTGCACGGAGATAAGCCTGCGTACTCTCGGACTTCCGAAGCCCATTACTTTCAAGGTGGCGAACTCTTTTTCACGCTCGTTGAAGCTGAGATTTCCCGAGTTATACAGCACTATGACTATCAGCAGTGCCGCGAAGAACACCATGAAGTATACCAGCAAGTTCATAACCTCCATCGTCTTGTCGAAAGCGGCTTTCAGGTCGTCCATGCTGTGTACAGCCGAAACGCAGTCTAAATCTTTAGCATCATCGCAGTCCTTCCTTGTGACCATCATCTGCGGCTTGAACTCAAAGCCCTCGCTCTCATAGTCCTTGCGGAGTATGGTTATACCCGTTATCGACGGGTGACGGGAGATCAGACCTATCTCGCTCTTTATCCACTTGTCACCGTCCGAAGTCTTCCAGTAAACGCTGTCTCCCCTTTCAAGCCCCAGCTTTGCCGCCTGCTTCATTGTGAGTGCTACCGTTCCCTCTTTCAGGTCTTCCGTATTCAGATCGGTGTCGGATATGCAGAACAATCCCTTGCCCTCTGTTACCGACAGCTTGCAGCTGATGATATCGTCCGAAACGGGATGATCGCTTGCGGCTATGGATATAAGCCCCATGCCGATCAGCTCGCCGTCATATTCTTCCGAAAGTTCTTCCGCTTCATCAAGGGCACAGCTGTCTGCAAGTATCACCTGACTGCTGTAATTCTGAATATCGTCAAAGTACCAGCTTCGCACAAACCCCAGCGTGTCAAATGCACCCAGACCGAGAGTCATGACCATCATGCCCACACAGGTCCCGAATATGCCCATGACCGCACGTAGCTTTGAGCGTGATATATCACGCAGGCTGTAACGGGAGGTAAATCCCAGTTTGTCCCAGAAGGGCAGCTTTTCAAAGATGCAGGGCTTTGCGGTCTTCACCGTTGCAGGGCGAAGCGCCTCAGAGGGCTGTATCTTCAATATCTGATAGCAGCTGAGATATGCCGCACCTGTGCATACCAGCACTATGACTGCCGCCACCGCAACGCTTTTGTAGTCGAACCCGCCGTTCCAATCGGGCAGACGGTAAAACTCTGAGAACATATCTATCATCATTCTGCCAAAGGTGTATATACCCAGCACCACACCCGCGATACAGCCCAGTACCGACAGGAAAAAGCTGTAACCGAGATAGTGCAGCATTATCTTTCTTCGCTTCATGCCCAGAGCGTTGAGTGTGCCGATCTGTGTGCGCTGCTGCGCAACCATACGCTTCATGGTGGTTGTTATGACAAGCAGAGCGATAGCCACGAACACGAATGAGAAAATGTATGAAAAGCTGTCGTGCTGATTTAACTCGTCCACAAGGCGGTTGTATCCGTCAATGCTTTTGCGGTCTGCTATAAAAGAATATCCGCCGTCAAGGGCAGAGTCGATATCGTCCTCATAGGACAGCGCCTTGCCATCGCAGGTGAAGACGATCTCATTGTTTATGCGCATTTCATCCGGCAGAACTTTCTGCGACATATACGCAAAGCCGATGTTGTGAAAGTCGGTGTCGGTATCGCTTGAAGCGCAGGAGAAGATATGCTCGGGTGATTCTATCAAGCCCCGTATCTCCTTTTCGATATCCTGCCCCATAACATGAACGGTGAACTTTTCCCCGACTTTCAGCCCCCAGATATCCGCAAAAGCCTCAAACAGCCACACACCATCTGTATCTGTGGGGTCGAAGTCTGCACCCTTGACAGTATGAGGTCTTGTGACGATATCATCATTCTGAAAATAGCACCATATCTCGGCAGTGTTGTATTTTTCGTCCGCCTTTCCGAGAATTTCACACCTGAGCTGAACGTCATTTATGCCGTCTATCGCCCTGACCTTATCAGCCTGTTTGTTGTCAAATCCGCTGCCGTAGATCCAGCCATCCGATAAGTTGGACTCTTTAGCGAAGCTGCTCATAGCACGCCGTCCTCCGATAACGTCCGATTGAAATCCCGTGAAGCACCACATCGCCACAACTGCAAGAATGAATATAGAGAAGAACTGCGCGAAGTTGCTTTTGATGTCCCGCAGCATTTTTTTCTTTAGCATACTGCCGCCCCCTTACCACTCTATCTCGTCCGCCGAGAGGGGGTGCTCGTTTACCTTTATGGACTTTATCTTGGCATTTTTCATGTGAATGACCTTGTTTGCGCACTTTGCGATATCGGCATTGTGGGTCACGAGAATGACCGTGTTTCCGCCCTCTGTGGACAGTTTTTGCAGCAGGTCGATGACTATCTTGCCTGTTTCTGAATCCAGCGCACCCGTAGGTTCGTCGCCGAGAATTATCTTCGGGTCTTTCGCCAGCGCACGGGCGATGGACACCCTCTGCTGCTGACCGCCCGACATCTGTGCAGGGAACTTATTCTTCTGGTCAGAAAGCCCCACTCGGTCCAACATTTCGTTTGCGTCAAGCGCTGACTTTTTTATATCCTTGACCAGCGCAACATTCTCATAAGCAGTCAGTCCCGGTATAAGGTTGTAAAACTGAAAAATGAAGCCGATAACGTCCGCGCGGTACTGCGACAGCTTTTTATCATTGAATGAGGATATCTCCTGACCATCCACTATCACCTTGCCCGATGTAGGCACATCCATTCCGCCAAGCATATTCAGCACTGTTGACTTGCCCGCGCCCGACTGACCGAGTATCACCACGAACTCGCCCTTGTCTATTGTGAAGCTGACATTGTTCACCGCCGTCTGAGCGCCCTCACCTTTGCCGTAGGTCTTTACAACATCTTTGAATTCTACTGCTGTCTCTTTCAATTTATAACTCTCCTTTACTTCTGCAAAAGCATATAATTATGAACTTTTCCGGGATCTCTCAGCATTTTAGGTCATATCACCACCTGAAAGTCGCCCACCTGTCATTCATATTCGGCAGCAGCAGCGCGAACAGCTTGGCTCTGATACTGTATTTTCTCATTTCCTCGTTGAAGCTGTGCTCCTCCACCAGCTCAAAACCATCCGTAAGATCAGCTATCTCCTGTCCCGAATCGGTGCCTGACATAAAATGAGCATTTGTGTTTTTTACCGTATCGTGGTGCTTTTCGTTTTTCTGCAACATCTTGCAGTTCTGCTCTGCGATGAGAATACCGCCATCGGGAAAGTTGTTTTTCAGTATCTCCAGAAAAGTGCGTATCTGTTCCATAGTCAGGTACATGAACAAGCCTTCTGCAATAAAAATAGGCTTTGATCTTCTGCCCGAAAGTGCATTTCTCACTTGCCAGCACCAGTCATCTTCCAATGCACTGCCCGCTATCATGGTAACACGTTCGCGTTTCTGAAAAGCCTTTCGTCTTGCTGCGATAGCATCGGGCAGATCAAGGTCGAACCACATTATCTTTCCGTTATCTACCCTTGTAAAACGGTCATCAAAGCCTGCGCCCACATTTACGATCACCGTGTCGGGCGCTTTCTTGATGATGGATTTCAGCTGACGGTCAAGCATTATAGTTCGTGCCA
>NZ_CAMHRZ010000163.1 GCF_946187255.1 uncultured Ruminococcus sp. | reverse complement strand
GTACTTCTTGTCACCGAGAGTAGTCTCCACCACGATATTGCCTATACATCTTTCGCGCTTGTTGGTGGAAGCCACTGTGTAGTAGTCAAAAAGTCCAAGTCCCGGTATCTTCTTGCCGTTGGAGTCCTTGTAGTACTTGCCCATCAGCTGGTATCCGCCGCATATCATCAGGAAGTACACGCCGTTTTTGTATGCCTCTTTGATATTGTCTTTCAGCGCCAGCAGATCATCCGCAAGCAGCTGCTGTTCAAAGTCCGCACCGCCGCCGAGATAGATTATATCCACCCCTGAGAAATCCGTGTGCTTGTCACCCAGATCGTGCTTGATGACCTCTGTCTCTATTCCTCGCATTTTGCAGCGGTAGGAGAGTATCTCCACATTGCCGCTGTCACCGTAAAGGTCGAGCATTGCGGGGTACATATGAAGTATTTTCAGCTTATCCATTTGCATTGCCCTCCTTTACTTTTGCCTTGTATCTCTTGATAGCCGCTCTTGTGGGCTGAATTGCGGTATAGTTTGCTATGGCGTACTTGTCGCCCTTGTTTTTGAAGAATTCCTTCATTGCGTCGTCAAGATCGGGCTTGACCACGATATTGTCGGGGTCATAACCCGAGCATTTTATCCTTATGGCGATATCGTATGCTCTCGTGCCGCTGGTGACCACCCTTGTTACCTCATTGAACACCGAGAAGTTGATATCCCATATCCACGAAACATCATGCCCGTCCGCAAGGTTATCGTTAAGCACAAAAAGCAGTTCTTTGGGACCCTTGTGCTCGTTCATCACACGCAGTGTCATATTGGCACCTACGGGGTTTTTGGCAAGGTTTACCAGCAGCTCGCTGCTGTCTACCTTGAATTTTTCCAGTCTGCCGTTGTTGACCTCGAACTTCTCAAAGGTCTCATGCAGCACCTTTTTGTCGAAGTTGTAAAGGCTCGCCGCCGAATACACCGCCGCCAGATTGTAGACGTAGTATATGCTGTTGTGGCTTATCTTGTACTCCTCGCCCTCAAATTCCACCGACGGCACATCCAGTTTGACGTTCTTGGCGGTCATATAGGGCTTCACATTGCCGAAGCCGCACTTGGGACAGCGGAATTTTCCTACATGGGAGTACTGGTAGTAATCGTATTTCAGCTCCTCGCCGCATCTGGGACAGAATTTGCCCTCGCCTACTTCGTAGGGCTTGTCCGTGGCGCCTGCGTATCTCTCAACGCTGAAATAGTAGATATTCTTGTTCTTGGGGTTCGCAAGTCCCAGCCTTGAAACGTTGGGGTCGTCGGCATTCAGCACCACATTGCCCTCGTAGGTCTCCAAAAATTTCTTGACCTTGAGTATCAGCGTTTCCACCTCGCCGTTCCTGTCCAGCTGGTCGCGGAAGAAGTTCAGCAGCACCAGTGTTTCCAGCTTCATCTTGGAGAATATCACGGGCACATGGCTCTCGTCTATCTCCAGCACCAGATAATCCGCCTTTACTCTGCCTTTCATATCGCAGTTGTTCAGCAGCAGGGAGGTTATGCCTGTGTCCAGATTATTACCCTGTTTGTTGGTGATTATCTTCTTGCCCGTGCTTTCAAAAATATGGTTGAGGTAGTTGGTGACAGAGGTCTTGCCGTTGGTGCCCGTCACCGCAATTATGGGGCAGTCCACCTTAAAGGCTTTCAGGCAGTCTTTATTCAGCTCCCACAGCACCAGTCCGGGAGCATTACCTGCGTCCTTGCCCAGCAGGTGCAGTGCCTTTACCATCAATTTGCCGAACCATATAGTCAGCGTATTTTTTATACTCATAGCATTTCTCCGTTATCTTTCATATATTTCTCTTTTATGGGTATCTTTGCGTACTCTGCCAGGTATCTCACGAATACGGGACGTATCGGCGGTGAGATCATATCAAGGTCTATCTCATCGGGGCTGAAATATCTCAGTTCCTCGATCTCATCCTCCTGACATCTCGGTGTGCCGTGATACTTTTTGCAGATATATACTATCTCCACATTTGATACCTCGTCACCGTTGGGGTAGGTATAGTGTGCTTCCTTGCCCGAATTTATGCAGAAGAATTCCAGCTCATCGGCGGTGATGCCTGTTTCTTCAAAAAGCTCCCGCCTTGCGCAGTCCTCCACCTTTTCGTCTATCTCCACCGAGCCGCCCGCGTAGCCCCACAGGTGGTTATCCGTGCGCCTGCCCAGCAGCAGTCTGCCCTCATCATCAACGATGATAACGCTTCCCGCGCACTGTATCAGCGTCCTGTGACCCACAAGCTTGCGCATCTCGGAAATGTATCCGCTCAAATACCTTACCTCCATTGATACCCGTAGTACGGCGGCAGGTCTTGATACCTGCATTACTGTCGCCCTCGTACAGCTTCGGGTTACGCCGTCTTTGACTCCTGCCGAAACATAGCTGTACACTTAGCGGCAAAAGACCTATTTTATAATATAACAATTCCGTCCAAATGTCAATAGTCATCATCACGAAATAACTGTATATAGCGGTATATTTCCTAAAGACAGGCATATATTGAAACGGGAAACATTTTTTGATGACAGAAAGGATGTATGATATGCTAAATATTCTGGGATACGATCTGGCAGGCACAAAACAGCCCGCCAATGGGGAGACTTTGGGGCTTTCTTCGGCGGAAGCCCTGCACAGGCTTGAACGGGACGGCGGCAACACTCTCGGGGGCAGGAAGAAAAAGGGCGTGCTGAAAATATTTGCGGGGCAGTTCCATGATGTGATGGTCATGATACTTCTTGGCGCAACTGTGATATCCCTGCTTCTGGGGCAGTACACAGATGCCATCCCCATCACTGCGGTGGTGGTGATAAACGCATTTCTCGGTTTTATACAGGAGTACCGCTGTGAGAAGACCCTTGAAAAGCTGGAAGCCATGACCGCCCCCACAGCCCGCGTATATCGCGACGGCAGGCTGGTCACACTGCCTGCGGAAAAGGTGGTGGCGGGAGATGTGATCTCCGTCGAAGCGGGAGACAAGGTGCCTGCGGACGGTTACATAATTAGCTGTAAGGCTTTCTGCTGTGATGAAGCCATACTCACGGGTGAGGCAGAACCTGCTTCCAAAAAGCCCCGCCGCGAAGAGGTGGATTTTTCATCTCTTAATAAGGAATATATGGCTTATGCGGGGACTGTGGTCACAAAGGGAAGTGCAGTGATACAGGTGGTATCCACAGGCAAGCGCACCCAGATGGGCAGAGTCTCGGTGATGCTTGAAAGCATCGATGAGGAAATGACACCCCTGCAAAAACGGCTTGCGGAACTTGGCAGGACGCTGGCGGTTATATGCATAGTGATATGTATCATCGTGTTCATCGCGGGACTTTTGCGTGGCGAACCGCTGTTTGATATGGCAATGACAGGAATAACCGTTGCCATCGCCGCCATCCCCGAAGGACTGCCTGCCGCCGTCACCATTGCCCTCTCCCTTGCAGTGAGGAAAATGCTGAAAAGACAGGCGCTGGTTCACCGCCTGCATTCGGTGGAGACTCTTGGATGTGCTTCGGTTATTTGCAGCGACAAGACAGGCACGATCACTCAGAACAAAATGAAAGTAACGGCATTCGCGGACGGCAGTGGAAATATCATCAGCGTTCCCGAAAGCGGCGGAGAGTTCCCCGAAAGGCTGAAAGAACTGCTTATCTGCGGCGCACTCTGTTCAAATGCCGAACTTGAAAAAACTTCCGCTTCATTGCTCAAAGCTAAAAACCGCCCCGAACGTTTTACAGCACACGGCGACCCCACCGAATGTGCCATCGTCACCGCCGCCGCAGAACTGGGTATAAAGGCGGAGAACAGCGATTATCAGCGCATAGACGAGATACCCTTTGACAGTGAGAGCCGCTCCATGACAGTGGTATGCCGCGACAGCAGCGGGAAAGTCATCTCCTGCAAAAAGGGAAGTCCCGATGTTATCATAAGCGAGTGCGGCGCGTATCTTTCTGCGGCAGGGGAAAGGGATATGGTCAGCGGTGAGAAGCTGTCCGTCCTGCGCTGCGGTGACAGGCTTGCAGCTGAGGGACTGCGTGTGCTTGCATTTTGCAGGATATCCGAAGGCAGAGCCGTGTTCTTAGGGCTGATGGGTATGCAGGACCCGCCACGCTCAGAAGCCTCCGCCGCAGTCAGCAGATGTGAACGTGCAGGCATTCGCACCGTGATGATAACAGGCGACCATAAACTTACAGCCGCCGCCGTCGCAAGACAGACAGGCATACTCAAACAGGGGAGCCTTATCCTCACAGGCAGCGAGCTTGACAACATGACAGACGAGCGCCTTGCTGACGTTATCGATAACTGCGCCGTGTTCGCAAGAGTGACCCCCGCCCATAAACTGCGCATAGTCAGAGCACTGAAAGCTAAAGGGCATATCTGTGCCATGACGGGCGACGGCGTAAACGATGCCCCCGCAGTAAAGGAAGCCGACATCGGCGTGTCTATGGGCATACAGGGCACAGAGGTCACAAAGCAGGCGGCGGATATAATACTCCTCGATGACAATTTTGCCACCCTTGTTTACGCTGTTGAGGACGGCAGGACCATATATGCCAATATAAGGAAATTCGTGAGATATATGATCTCCAGCAATATCGGTGAGGTCGTCACCATGTTCGGCGGGATTCTCATGGGACTGCCAATGGTGCTGCTGCCTGCGCAGATACTCCTGGTGAACCTCGTCACCGACAGCCTGCCCGCCGTAGCACTGGGACTTGAACCGCCCGAACCATCGGTGATGGAGAAAATGCCACGAAAGGAGAAAGACAGCTTTTTCAGCAACGGACTTCTGTGGCGGATGCTTATACGCGGAGTGCTCATCGGGATATGTACCTTAGGCACTTTCAGTCTGCTGCTGAATGCGGGGAAGACAATAAAATGCGCCCGCACAGGTGCTCTCATCACCCTTGTGATGAGCCAGCTGATACACGTTTTTGAGTGTAAATCAGAGGAGAAGACAGTGTTCAGCGTTCCTTACCTTAATAATGGTTTTTTGCTGTTTGCAGTGATCGCTTCAGCAGGGGCGCTGTTTGCGGGGATTTATGTGCCGCTGTTGGGTAGAGTATTCAATACGGCGGTGCCGGATGTTATGTGCATGACAGTAGCTATAGGCTCATCACTGATCATACCGGTCGTGTCGGGATCGGTCTTCTCAGCGAAGAAACTGCGTAAGCGCAGAACATTTGAGATACCCGCAAAAGGATGAAAAAAACAAGAGCGCGGAATGAAATAAGCGCCCCGAACGATCTGACCCGCGAACCAAATCGCGCGGTCTACGCGACTGCGTCGGTGTACGCCAACGAAAAAAGCAGGACTATCCGCAATAGTATCACCCGCATAACTCCCCACCCCAAAAAACAAAACCAACAAAAAGACCGGAAGCCCAAAACTCCCGGTCTTAACTATTCTATACTGACGAGATCAAGCCTTCTCGACCTTCATCAGATTGGTGGTACCACTTATTCCCAAAGGCACGCCCGCCGTGATGACCACAAGATCACCCTCCTTGAGATAACCCTTATCAACAGCTACCTCAATAGCACGGGAGATCAGCTTGTCCGTATTGTCCATCTCCTCAACTATGCCGGGAAGTACGCCCCAGGACATATTCATCTGATGGCAGGTAACAGGGTCGGTGGTCAAGCCGATTATCGGACAGTCGGGTCTGTACTTTGAAAGGATGCGCGCGGTAGCACCGCTCTTTGTAACGGTCAGTACCGCTGCCGCTTTCAGGTCGTGGGCTGTGGTAACAGTCGCGTGACAGATAGCATCCGTGATGCTGGGATGATCTACGTCGTCACGCTTCTGGAAACGGCGTACATAGTCAATGTCGTTCTCTGTGGTCTCCGCAATAAGACTCATGGTCTTTACGACCTCAACAGGGTACTTGCCCGCAGCAGTCTCGCCCGAGAGCATTATTGCGGAAGTGCCGTCGTATATCGCATTCGCAACGTCCGTTATCTCCGCACGGGTGGGGCGGGGATTGTTAATCATGGATTCCAGCATCTGGGTCGCTGTGATGACCTGCTTGCCCGCATTGTATGCCTTGTGGATAAGATCCTTCTGGATGGCGGGTATCTTCTCAAAGGGTATCTCAACACCCATGTCACCTCTCGCTACCATTATGCCGTCTGCCGCTTCAAGTATCTCGTCTATGTTCTCAACACCCTCAGCGTTCTCGATCTTCGCGATAATTCTGGGGTTGAACCAGCCCAGACTCTGGGTGAACTTTCTCAGGTAGGTAACATCCGCACCCGTCCTCACGAAAGATGCCGCGATGAAATCAAAGCCCATCTTTGCACCGAAAGCGAGGTCAGCCATGTCCGCATCGGATATGTAAGGCATGGACAGCTTTACACCCGGCACATTGATGCCCTTGTGGTCGGAAACCACGCCGCCGTGTATAACCTCGCACTGGATGTCGGTGGAGTCTATCTTCACAGCCTTCAGCTCGATGACACCGTCATTTATCAGTATCCTTGTGCCTGTGGTGATGTCCTGGGGCAACTTGGGAAAAGTGATCGAGCATATAGTCTCGTCACCCTCAACGTCCCTTGTGGTCAGGGTGAACATATCACCGTCATTTATGGTGACAGGCTTGTGATCCTTGAAATCTCTCAGCCTTATCTCGGGACCCTTTGTGTCCATGAGTGTAGCTATATTCAGCCCCATCTCGTCACGCAGACGGGTGATGGTCTCAAACCTCTGCTGATGAACGGAATGCTCCGAGTGTGAAAAGTTGAAACGGGCAACGTCCATGCCGTTTTTCATCATATCCCGCAGTATATTCTCATCATCGGTGGCGGGTCCGATTGTGCATACTATTTTTGTTTTACGCATAATATTCAGCTCCATGTCTTAAAATTCTGATATCAACATTAATTATACTATATAGAGGTGTATAAGTCAAGCTGTATTATGGGCAAAGAGATATATCAATTCGTCAGAAAATTGTCAAAATAGCTGAAATGAAAAAATAAACTTGACAAATGCACAAAAAAGTGCCATAATATAAACATGAAAAGCATCAGTTTGCTGTATAAGACAGGGGGTATCTTATATGGATATGGGAAAAAAGATTAAACTGCACATGAGCCTTATGATGGGCATAACTCTAAGTGCCTGCCTGTCTTTCGTGGGCACCTTCACTTCGGGGAGCTTTACGCCTGCGGCATTTATCGTCAGCTTTCTTGAAAGTCTCGTTATAAGCCTTATCATCGGCTATTTCGTACCCATGAAGCTGCTGGAGGACAAGGCTTGCGAAAAGGCGGGCATCACGGACAAGCCCCTTGCCTGCCGCGCACTGGGCAGCCTGATCTCCGACCTTATATATACCCCTGTGATAACAACGGCTATGGTGACGATGGCTTACTTTAAGATACAGGGCGGAAAACCTCCCTATATCATCATGTGGGGGAAATCGATGCTGATAAGTCTGTTGGTGGCATACCTTATAGTATTCCTGGTGGCGCAGAACTATATGAAGTTCATCATGAAGAGCATTGCTCCCGGCGCACCCGACGGCGGCAAAAACAAGCAAAAATAATGGTTTTCAGGGCTGTATCCTAACGAGATACAGCTCTTTTGTTGTTTATGCACAAATTCGCGAAGAATATTTTTATATGTTTGGAAGAAAAAATACTGCAAAGCCC
>NZ_CAMHRZ010000162.1 GCF_946187255.1 uncultured Ruminococcus sp. | reverse complement strand
TTTACCAACCGTAAGGGTCTTATCCAGGTGGGCGAACTGAAGGTGCTTGATCACCCCTTTGACAACTTCAAGGAGGTACTTAGCAATCCTACGTTCACTATCTCGCTCAAAAATACTATCCAGATCTGGATAATGAACTTTATCCCCCAGATAGTCATCGCTCTGCTGCTGACAGCGTGGTTCACATCTCATGCTGTTGACCTCAAGGGCAAGGGCTTCTTCAAGGTAGTATTCTATATGCCGAACATCATCACAGCTGCAACAGTAGCTATCCTTTTCAACGCACTGTTCGCTTACCCCGTTGGTCCTGCAAATGACTTCCTCAATATGCTGGGCAAGGAGTCCTACTTCTTCGTAAACAAGCCGAAGGCGGCAAGACTCATCGTTGCGTTCATACAGTTCTGGCAGTGGTACGGTAACTCCATGATCGTGCTTATCTCGGGCGTTCTGGGCATAAGCCCCGACATCTACGAGGCTGCCGAGATCGACGGCGCAAACGGTGTACAGACATTCTTCAAGATAACAATACCCAACCTCAAGACCGTACTGCTTTATTCGCTGGTAACGAGCCTTGTAGGTGGTCTGAATATGTACGATATCCCCAAGTGCTTCCGTAACGGCGGACCTAACAACGCTACCCTGACTACCAATGTGTATATCTACAATCAGGCGTTCAGCGGAAGCTATATGCTCAATAAGGCTGCTGCTGCAAGTATGATAATGTTTGTGATTATCGCTATATGCTCTGCTGTACTGTTCTATATCATGCGCGATAAGGACGAAGCAAAGCTGGAAAAGCAGAAGCGCGAAGCAAGAAAGAATGCAAGGAGGGCTTGATAGATGGCTGAAATGACAATGAAAGCCGCAGGCTCCAAAAAGCAGAGTGAGATGATCTTCAAGGTCGTTGCATACATATTCTGCGGCTTACTTACTGTAATGTGCCTGCTGCCCTTCTGGATAATGATAATCAACTCCACAAGAAGCACCAATCAGATACAGCAGCACGCTATATCCTTTATACCCTCCACATATCTGCTGAAAAACTTCGGCGTACTGTGGGGCAAGACTTTCAACCCCTTCAGAGGTTTCCTGAACTCGTTCATAATCTCCGCAGGTTCAACGGTCTGCAACATCTATTTCTCGACCATGACAGCATTCGCACTCGTTGCCTATGACTGGAAGCTGAGAAAGCCCTTCTTCACACTGATCATGGCTGTGCTTATCATCCCTGCACAGGTAACATCCATCGGTTTCTACCAGTTCATGTATCAGATAGGTATGACCAATAACTTCCTGGCACTGATACTGCCCTCTATCCAGGCACCTGCTACTGTATTCTTCATGAGACAGTACATGATACCGTCCCTGCCAATGGAGATACTCCAGTCGGGCCGTATCGACGGTGCGGGCGAGTTCCGTATCTTCAACCAGATAGTACTGCCCATGATGAAGCCCGCAATGGCTACACAGGCGATATTCGCATTCGTTACCAGCTGGAACCAGCTGTTCCTGCCCCAGATACTTCTGACAAGACAGGATCTGTACACAATGCCTATCATGGTATCCCTGCTCAACGGTGATATTTACAGAACAGAGTTCGGCGCGATCTATCTCGGTCTGCTGCTGACTGTACTGCCTCTGCTGGTAGTATACTTCCTGCTTTCAAAGTATATCATCGCAGGTGTTGCACTGGGCGGCGTAAAGTCTTAATACCGATACCGGTGTTATACTCATAGAACAATACAGCCCCGAAGTCTTTACGGCTTCGGGGCATTTTGCTTGTTATATTGAAAAAACAAAGTCTACATTATTATTTCCGACTGAAAGAATTTTTCCTGAAATCTTATCAGCTCAGCTATCTCTTCCTTTGTGTACGATGCATCTTCGGGGCATACCACCCATTTTTCTTCCACGTCATCAAAACGGTGAACTATCGCGATGATCTTTCCCGTAAAACGCTCAACAGGCTCATCAACGCCCAGAATGTAGGCATCCTGTTCCTCACCGTCGGGGGCGATGATGCCTTTGATATAGCCGTAGTTGATGGGATAATACATATCCTTGTACTCCGGGTGATAGCTTCCCAGCGGTCTGTCTACCGTAACTGTCACAATATTTCCGATCATTCCGAACCTCCTTTAAAATGCATTATCAGCTACTAAAGATTATAACAGAAGTATGCCGCGATGTCAACATAAACGCTGCGCCTTTACTTTTGTGCGGCAATGTGATATAATAAGACTTGTTATGTAAAGGAGATGGGAATATGAGATTTTTGAACATACTTCAAAAGATCATGTACAGCATCCTTGCGACCTTTGAGATAATGGCTTGTGTAGCTGTTATCGGAGCAACGGTCGATCCCGCTAAGGGAAACGATCCGCTGAGTCCTTTATCTATGGTGGCTGCGGCGCTGCTCATGTTCATGCTGCTGATCGCAGTTAGTTTCGGCGGGATGGCAAGGCTTTTTCTAGGAAAGAAGCTGGTATTTGCCTCAAATATGCTCATGCGGCTTTTCATCGTGGGAACGGGCATGATGGCAATGGTGGTCACAATGGGGGCGAATGGCGAGCCTCTTATTTACGGCTTGATATTCCTGGCGGACGCGATGATAGGTCTGGGTGCGTACTTCCTCGGAAAACACGCCGATAAGATCTCATACAACAGTATAAAGTACAACGGCAGTGCAGCTTACAAGATCGAGAATTTTGAATGCGATAAGGCGAAATGGGCATGGGATGCTGCCGTCAAGGAATACTATCGCGGAGATATCCCCGAAGTGATCCCCGATAATGAAAGGGATGAGATACAGGAATACTGTGCGCTGCCCATTGCCTGCTATCTTCTGTGGCTGCTGCGCCGAGGAGGGGTAAGCGATGTATTTCTCGATATGATACCAAAGGACGTGCTTGAACGTGTGAAAAACGGCAGCGAAAGCCCTGTATCACTCCTTGCCTGCACCGACTATGTGTTCTCCTGCGATATGGTAGCGGAGGAATACCAAGCTTTTACGAATAACTATTACTGGGATGCGGTACATCGCGGAGAAAGGCACTTCCCCCACAGCTGTTTTGCGATAAGCTATCAGTTCGATTACTTTGAATTTTTCGGCGGCGGACAGCGCTACTACATCAACGAGTGGTCGCAAACTTCGCAGAAGGAGCTTGAATTCTGGATAGAAAGGCGTTTCGCTGAGTATGACTCGGATTTGGATGACTCTAAAGGCTGTGGTAGCTACAATTCCGAAGTTTACGGCTGGGAGGCGCATTTTGAGCTTAGCAAGGGTGCCGATGATGAGGACCTCAGGAAATGTCTGGAAGATTTTCAGCACCCGTCGGATCGGACGCGTGAAACTATCCGAAAAAGGCTGGAGGAATATGCGGAGGACTTTGGTGTGGAAAAGGAAAATGTGTTTGACTTCTTCCATGCTGACACCGTGAAAGTATACCACAGCCTTGACGGTCAGCCCGCTTATACCATAACGGGATACGGCAGTTTTGGCGATTACGATGATGACGGCTTTTCCGTCACGGTTCGCGGCGAAGATGTTTCACCGGTGCAGGCGGCTTATGAGGGCATAAACCCTTATTCCGACTGGATGGATCATTACGAGGCATTTTACGCATATAAAGAAGATGAACGCCGCACCGTGATGCTGACACCCTTTGAGTGCGGCGGAGAACAGTCTGAGGAAAACAGCATCACTCTTCATCCTTCACTGGCGGATTTCAAGGATTCCTGCGATACCAGGATAGAATGTCTTATCAAGCAGGGCTGTGAACTTTCATATAAATGCGACCCTGTGTTATCAAATGACAAAGTCAGGGGATTAATGATCACCGCCAGGGACAAGGACGGCAGGAATGAATTTTTTGACAGCATGACGCTGTAACGGGGGAGAGTATTAATGAAAAACGGAAAAAGAGTAATCTGGTTCAATCACTGGTTCAGTCAGGCTTACAATTTTATCGAGCTGCTGCGCAGGGATGAACGGAATTATATCATCGCCACCGCAAAGGTGGAGGACTTTGTGTTCGGTGCGGCGGCGGATGAAAGGTATACCGAACCGAGAGGAGTCAATGGTGAGGAATACGTTGCATGGGCGCTGGATTTTTGCAGACAGCATGAAGTGGATGTATTTTTCCCCAAGCGCTGGCGTGCGGATGTAGTTAAGCATATCGCTGATTTTGAAGCAGTCGGCACAAAGGTCACATCGGACAGCAACACCGAACAGAATGATATGCTGGACAGCAAGATGAAGTCCTGCCTGTTCATGCGGGAGAACGGACTTTGCCCCACTCCTGAGATGTACCGCATAACCACCGTTGAGGGCTTTGAGGAGGCATACCGCGCACTGAAAGAAAAGTATGGTGTACAGCACAAGGTCTGCGTGAAAGCCGACCGTGACGAGGGCGGTGTGACCTACCGCAGACTTTACGACGATGATGCGCCAAAGTCTATGCCCGAAGATATAAGCCTTACAGCCTACTTAGCCGACCTTAAAAGCCGCAGCCGCATTTACCCCACAGTGGTGATGCCCTATCTTAGCGAGCCCGAGATAAGCATAGACTGCATGAGAACAGCGGGAGGACTCATCGCTGTGCCACGATGCAAGGTGGACAGGCATATCACAGCACTGCGCTTTGACAAAGAGTTCATCGAAACGGCGGAGCGTATTTCCGAAAAGGTGGTCATCGAATATCCCTATAATATCCAGCTGCGCCCCCTGAACGGCGAGCACGTTTTCATGGAGATAAACACCCGTATGGCTGGCGGGTGCTACAAGGCGGATGCTGTGGGCGTGAACTTCCCGCAGCTGGCAGTGTGCCGCGCTTTCGGTGATGATATCGACACGGCTGCGATAAAGCAAGGTCTTCACGATGTGCGTGTGGGCGATGTGGCGGGCTTTATAGTTATGCCTTAGTTTGCGGTTCATCAAAGCAGTGCTGTACCCCCACTGCGCAGATACTTCCTTGCCCAATGCCGTGAAATGAGTTATCCTATACTCAGCAAAGGCGCTTTTGAACATGACAAGGAGTGATCATCATGACGATAGGAGAAACCATCAGACAGCTGCGGCGGGAGAAGGACATTACACAGGAACAGCTGGCGGAGGCGCTGGGCATAACCTCACGGGCGGTGAGCCAGTGGGAGAATGGCAGAACTGCCCCCGATATATCTCAGCTGCCTGCCCTTGCGAACTTTTTTGATGTGACCACAGATCATCTGCTGGGTGTGGACATAGATCGCAGGGAGGAAGAGATAGAAAGGATATTAAAGCATATCCGTAAATATCAGGAACAGGGCGATGCGGAGAGTACGGCAAAATATCTCAGGGAACAGCTGAAAATTTATCCCAACCAGCCCCAACTGCTCACAAATCTCGCTGCCGCTTTGCAGGACTATTATTTTGCTCAGGGCAAGGCGGAAACGGATGAGCAGAAAAAGGAGATATCGGATGAGATAGTATCCCTGTGCGAACGGGCGCTGAGATACTGCAAGCCTGCCGATGACAGCAGCTTTCCCAAGCAGGTGCTTATCTACCATTATTTACATTATCTGAACGACAAGGAAAAGGCAAGGGATATGGTCATGTCACTGCCAAATATTACCTGCACGCGAGAAATGTTTGCGGGC
Source organism: uncultured Ruminococcus sp. (assembly GCF_946187255.1). Taxonomy (GTDB): domain Bacteria; phylum Bacillota; class Clostridia; order Oscillospirales; family Ruminococcaceae; genus Hominimerdicola. Next base: position 2,026 of record NZ_CAMHRZ010000162.1, on the reverse strand, counting down.
GAGCTTTATGAGGGGAAAGAAGCCCTTGCACAAAGGCAGTCAACACTTCTGCGGAGTTTAACCCACATGATGCACAATATGTTCCGGAACATATCATGTGACGATGAATACTCTCCCGCACAGAAGATCGAGATACTCAAAGCTGACGATGCTGTGATAAAGCTGGTAACGGGCGGCAAGCCCAACTATTTCCACTGTATACTGGCGGTGAATTCCGCAATGCAGGCGGTGTATTTTTTGAAGCTTGGCGATGAGGAAAAGGCGCTTGAAATGCTTGAAGCCGCCTACTCTCACGCGGACAGCTTTGAGACACGCCCTGACGGAGAAAGGTTTGCACCCTGCTGGCTATCCGAACTTGTTGATAATCGGGGATACATCCACAAAAACATTCCCGATACGGCTTATGACAGTATATACCATATCATCGTAAGCCCCGAAAACAGGTTCTGTGAAACTTTTGAAGGCAATGCACGCTTTGAAAAGCTGATGGAGAAGCTGAGAGAAAAGATAAGCAGATAATACCACGCATACCGTAAATATAACGACGGGCGGAAGTCGATGAACTTCCGCCCGTTTTGTCATTATTCTTCTGCAATAGAAGGGTCTTTCGCCTTGATAAGTCCGTAAAATGCGGGCTTTGCCTTGAAGCTGATGGAGAACAGCAGAGGCATATCCTGCTTTTTCCAGCTTACAGCGTCCGTCAAGCCCCACACCGTAAAGCTGGGTATCGGGATGCCCTCGTCTTTGAGTTCGAGTATCTTGGACATATACCGCTCCGTGTACTCGCCCTGCTTTTCCTCCCAGTCGTCGGTGTTGTCTTTGGATATATCAAGCTCGGTGATGGATATCTCCACGCCCAGCTCCCTGTTGTAGCGCCTTACTGCTTCCGCATACATCTCGGTATCGCACCAGGTGCCTATATGTGACTGCATACCCACACCGTCGATATTGCCTGCTTCTGCCACAGGTTTCAGGAATTCCAGTATCGCCATCTGCTTGTTGAACTGGAAAGCGTTGTAGTCGTTGTAGTACAGCTTCACGCCTTCGGGCTGATATTTCCTTGCGTACTCGAATGCCTTCTCAATGTAGTCATCACCGATAGTCTGTAACCACAGGCAGTCGCGCTTTGCGGAACGGTCATCCGCCGCAGCCTCGTTAACAACGTCCCATGCGTAGAAAAGTCCGGGATATTCGCTGTCTGCCCATTCAAAAACGCTCTTGATATAGTTCTCCATGCGCTTGAGCATCAGCTCGCGGTCGGCAAGCTCACCTGAGGTATCGTAATCCTTGTAGAACAGCCATTCGGGTGTCTGGGAATACCACACAAGGGTATGCCCGCGCATTTTTATACCGTTTTCCTTTGCAAATTCCAGCTGATCGATGCAGCTGTCAAAATGCACAGCAGGGGATTCCCTATACTTTTCGATATCCGAAAGGGTAGTTTCCTTATCGAGGAGCGAATCAGGCTTCATCTCGTTTTCGCAGGTGATGCTGCTGAACTGTTCCTTTATAAGATTGATATAGTCGTGGTCGCTTATCTGGTATGCCGAAACGCAGGTGCCCACATAGAAATCATCTGCGAACACTTCTTTTAAAGAAGGATATTCAGCAGTCTTTGAAGGGAAAACCGCCTCGTCCTGCTTGGACTGTGTTTCCGCTGCGGAGTTGCCGCCCTGTGCCTTTGACTCGTCCTTCACGGTACCCGTACCGCAGCCTGTCAGGAGAAGAGCGGTACATATCATTGCAGCGATCTGTCTTTTCATTATATATCACCTCTGATGATCTTTGTGTTGTTTATCGGTCATTGATATGATGCTCTCTGCGGTATCAATATTTTACCTTAAAAAGCTATGGTATAAATGAATTTTCCTGTTCAAAAATTGTTGTGGCTTATATATGAAATTATACCATATAAGAAAGATGACGACTTATCATTTTTTGCGAGCAGCCTTGCAAATATTGCGTTTTTAGGGCTTTTCGGATATGTTGAAGATTTCACCGCTTTTTTATCTAATATAAGAATAAT
>NZ_CAMHRZ010000161.1 GCF_946187255.1 uncultured Ruminococcus sp. | reverse complement strand
GGTCGAGAGATCATCGAGCTTCGCCGCTGATCTCGGCGCGGGCGGTGTCTCACGCTCGTAAGTTTGTGGGGGTATCGGGCTTTTGCAGACGCGGTTTGTTTGTGACCGCCCGCGCTGTTTTGGGTGCGTTAGTTTGTTGTTCTCTTATTGTTCGTTATGCATTTTGGTTTCGTGCCTTGGTGATTGAGGCTCTGCCTCAAACTCCGCAAGCCTGCTGGCGCGAGGCTTGACCGCGCGCTTTGGTTCACGTCTAAGTTTGCTTTGGGCGCTAGTTTGCTGCCACGTTCGCCCGCTTGCTGCCCCCATCTTCTGTCAATGTACTATCTGTACAAATCAACCCCAGTAAGTTCAGTCAAAAATATCATTGTAATGAAATGCTCTCTCATGTTATAATAACTGTGTACATCATGTTTTCGATACGATATTTGCAACGGAGTGAGTGCCATGTTGAATCTTAATATAACACTGGATCCGTCTTGGGTTATCAGAAACCGTAATGAAAAGGAAATGCCTATGGACCTGCTGGTGCCTATGCTCACGGATAATTTCGCACTAAAGGTCAAAAGCAGAGGTATGACCCGTCTCAACGGTGAGATCGAAGTACCCGAAAGCGAAAATGAGGACTCCCTGAAAAAAGCTATCATCGATCTGCTGAGCGAGCATTTTGTCGATGCCGAGAATCACTGCCATATCATGCTCACCGAAAGTACTGAGGATAACGACGATACCGCCGATAACAGCAATGGCGTCTATCGTGAGGACCCTATGGCGGCAAACGGCAACGCCGATCCGCATAATGAGATAATGGGGCTTGTAGGTGTACCCGAATTCAAAAAGCTCGCTGAGGAATGTGAACGACTTGCACCCGCAATGAGCAACCTCAGCGCCGAAAATGCTTTTTTTGAGAGAAGCTATCTGTTCTCTGTAAATGAAGGCTGCGGGCTTTCAAATATGCTGCTGCTCTTTTCGGAGCTGCTGGATCATCTTCACATGATACCCCCAAGAAAGGCAAGCTATCCTCGCAAGCGTGAGATACGCCTTCCTCCTCTGGGCAAGGACTCGCCGCTGCCTTCGCGGATAGTATACGACCTTATGGATAAGATACCCGACCCTGACGGTGTTATACTCTGCTTTGATATGGCCGCATGGATGAACAGTATCAATACTGTGGAGTTCCATGATTTTATCAAGGCGCTGAAGAACTACGCCTTCAAGACAGTTGTGGTGCTGCGCATTCCCTTTGTGGAGGAAAATGTGCTGAAAAAGATAACTGCCGAACTCAATCAGCAGCTTTTTATAAAGGGTGTACCCATCGCTCCCTACAGCAATGAACAGCTGGGAACTATTGCCAAAAAGGTGCTTTCGGATAAGGGCTTTGAGATAAGCGATGATGCGCTGAAAGTAGTTCGTGACAGGCTGGCGGAGGAGTGTATTCGCGGCAAGAATTACGGCATACGGACGGTGGAAAGGATAGCTTCCGAAGCTGTATTCAAGAAGATGCTCAGCGACCCAAGTGATAATGTGATAAGGGCGGGCGACCTTGACAACTTCGTGGGTGACGATATCTTCGGCGGCAAAACAGGCAGGGAACTGCTGGATGAGCTTATCGGCATAGAGAATGTGCGCGACAAGCTGTATGAGATGATAGCGAGCATCGAAGCCGCCGCGAAGATCAAAAATGCGGATAAGCCCTGTATACACATGAGATTCGTGGGCAAGCCGGGAACGGGCAAGACCACTGTGGCAAGGATACTCGGTAAGATACTGAAAGAAAGAGGAGTACTGTCGGAGGGCAATTTCTTCGAGCATTCGGGACGTGACCTCTGCGGTATGTATATAGGTCAGACAGCGCCGAAAACAGCTGCTGCCTGCCATGATGCCTACGGTTCGGTACTGTTTATAGATGAAGCGTATTCGCTTTATGTGGAAGCCGATGACACTAAGGATTTCGGGCGTGAAGCGATAACCACTCTCATAGCGGAGATGGAGAACCACCGCACCGATATGGTGGTCATAATGGCGGGATATACCGATGATATGGAGGATATGCTTAAAAGCAACTCGGGTCTCAGGGACAGGATGCCCTATAAGATCGAGTTCCCCGATTATACCCGCGAACAGCTGGCACAGATCTTCCTGAAAATGGCATCAAAGAATTACAGCTTCGGAGAGGACTTTGAGGATGCGGTGAAAAAGTTCTTTGACAGCATGACAGATGATTATATGGAGTCGAAGGATTTCAGCAACGCGAGATTTGCCCGCAACCTGTTTGAAAGAACGGTGGGCAAGGCGGCACTGCGGTGCAGTATGACCGATACCGAACTGCTGGAGCTTACTACCTGGGATTTCAGTCTTGCATCAGCGGACGGAGAATTCACTGCTGCTGTTGAGAGCAAGAAGAGATCGATGGGATTTATATCATAAGTATGGAGAAACAGTCATGAAGTTTGGCAAGGGTTCAACGATAGGCGTTTTCAGCCCGTCATGGGTCATAACAAATGAAGCACCTGAGGCTTCTGCCCGTGCGGAGGGATATATACTGTCACAGGGGTTCAGCGTCAAACGCGGAAAACTCTGGGGCAGGGCGGATGCATACCGTTCGGGTACGCCGCAAGAACGAGCCGATGAATTCAACACACTGCTTCATGACCCCGAAGTAGATATCCTTATGGCGAGCGTGGGCGGTCAGGTGACAAACGGTATGCTCCCATATATCGACTATGGATACTACAAGACACATCCCAAGCCTGTCATCGGGATGTCCGATGTGACGGCACTACTGCTGGCAATTTATGCCAAAACGGGTGTGCCTGTGTATTACGGCTCAAATTTTGTGACGAGTTATGCAAGACTGAGCCCGTACCGTGATATAGCCTTGAAAAGCCTTTGCGACGTGCTGAACTTTGAAGACAGTCACGAATATGTTTTTCCCGAATACTATTCCGACGACGTTATTGAATGGACGGAGGAACTGTCGGAGAAAAAACAGATCCCGAATGAGATAGTAACGGTCAGCGGTGGAAAGGTCAAGGGCAGGCTTATCGGCGGTAATCTTTATACTATGGGCAATATATGGGGCACTCCCTTCATGCCCGAGATACGCAGAGGTGATATCCTTTTCATTGAGGACACCGAAGAATGGGCTTGCGGCGTGGAATGCAGGCTGGGACAGCTGAAAATAAGCGGTGTATTCGACCTGATAGGCGGTCTTATCATCGGCAAATGCAGACAATTTGAGCATTACGGGACAGAGAAGAAGTATTACGAGTTCATATACGACTATCTGGAAAGACCCGGCTTTCCCGTACTTGCCGAATGCGATCTCAGCCATTGTGCGCCCATGCTGACGATACCCATCGGTATCAGTGCGGAGCTTGATGCGGATGCACAGAGGATAAGATTATTGAGATAAAAGAGGTCATAATCATTTATTGACATATATACGATAACCATGTATCTAAGGAGGACAGAGATCATGAGCGAACTGATGGACAAGATAGTTACAAGAAGAAGCGTGCGTTCCTTCAGCAGTGAGATGCCGAGTGAGGAAAAGCTGGCAGAGGTCATAAAGGCGGGCACTTATGCCGCAACGGGAAGGAATATGCAGTCCCCGATAATAATCGCGGTGACAAACAAGGAGATGCGCGACAAACTATCTGCGATGAATGCGAAGATAATGGGCGCGGACTTCGACCCGTTCTACGGCGCACCCGCTATACTTATAGTACTGGCGGACAAGAACGTGAATACCTATATTTACGACGGCAGCCTGGTAATGGGAAATCTTATGCTGGCAGCACACGATCAGGGGCTGGGCAGCTGCTGGATACACCGTGCAAAGGAAGAATTCGAGAGCGAAGAGGGCAAGGAGATACTCAGATCGCTGGGCATAGAGGGCGACTATGAGGGCATAGGTCACTGTGCTATCGGATACATCAATGGCGAATACCCTGCGGACAAGCCCCGCAAGGATAATTATGTATATTATATCAAGTAAGGAGTGATATTGTATGCCGTTTATCGACATCAAAACAAACGTGGCTGTTGCAGCCGACAAGGAAGAGAACATAAAGTCTGCTATGGGGCAGGCTATCACAGCTATTCCCGGAAAATCCGAGAGCTGGCTGATGGTAGGCTTTGAGCCTGAGTTCAAGCTGTATTTCAAGGGCACAGCCGATCCCGCTGCTATGGTACAGGTTAGCATATACGGCGGTGCTGACAGGGCATCGAAGAACAAGCTGACCGGTAAGATCTCCGAGATACTGGGAGATGAGCTGGGTATAAGCCCTTCGAGGATATATGTCAGCTACAGCGAGACACCCGACTGGGGCTGGAACGGCGCGAACTTCTGAGGCGAGGGACTTCGCAGAAAAAATTAAATGAAATCTCCGCGATGATATGTTATACTCATATCATCGAAAGCAAACAGGACGACTAAGGAGGAGATACCATGAAAATGACTTCGGCAGAAGCAAACAAAGTTTTAAGACAGCTGAATGACGAGTATAATACTATATGCATGGCTGAGCGCAATTCCAAGGAATTCAACGCAGCCGTTGGTGAGGATGTGGAGGAACTGCGTCCCGCCTATGATTATACCGAGACTCAGAAGAAGCTGGATGAGCTGGATGCAAAGATCAGAAAGCTCAAGCACACCATCAATCTGTTCAATGCGACTACTGAGGTCGGAGATCTTGGCATGACCATTGATCAGGTGCTGATATACATCCCTCAGCTTTCTAAGAAAGTGAACAAGCTGTATGGCATGATGAGTGTCCTGCCCAAGCGCAGATGTGCGTCCAACAGCTACAACAACATAATCGACTACACCTATGCCAACTACGATGTTGAGCAGGCAAAGGCTGATTATGTAAAGCTGAACGACACTCTGGCAAGGGTGCAGACAGCCCTCGATCTTGTAAACAGCACTGTCACTATGGAAGTCGAACTTTAATACTGAATAATTTTCCGCTGCCACCCGAACCAAGGAATTATTTTGAATGTACGTCAGGGCTTATGTTCAATGATAAAGTTTTAGTTCGTAGTTATTTTGGCTGTTATCCGTCAAGGTTCAAGGTCTTTCTATAAGTTTTTTATAACTGTTTTTTCGGTGTCGGCAGAAAAGCTTTCCGCTGCGGAAGCACGGTCATAAGCAGCACCCCCGTCGGGCTCAGGCTCGGCGGGGGTTTTTGTGTGTGCGGTAGTTGGTGGGATGCTGCCCCTCGCTAGTAACGGTTCTATTTCGTGTGACAGCGCGGCAGCGTATATCTCCTGACCAACAGGAACACAAAGCTGTCCTACGCACTCCTGTACCTGATGTTCGTTCTCTGATATAAAAACATACCGCATGACTGTCCGGGTCGTGCGGTATATTATTTGTCATCAGCATCAGACTATATAAACTGAAACTGCCCCCCGTGTGACAGAGGGACAGTTTCAAGCTATATAAGATGGGGTCGTGAAATGCAGATAAATTTATACAAAAGGAGCGCATGAGGACAGCTTCGCCCTCATGCACTCCCTTGTGCATTCATTTTACTATATACACGGGATAATAACTACCCGTCCTTATTACTTAACGTAGAACAGCAGCTGACCGTATGTAGGATAAGGCCAGTACTTTTCGCCTACCAGTGTCTCGATCTCGTCTGCGGAAGCTCTCAGCTCGCCCATTGCAACGAATACGGTGTCGTGGTAGTAGTTAGCCAGTGCTTCAACATCGTCGATGTCCTTAGCCTTGACCTCAGCTTCTTCCAGTGCGGAGAGCTTGCGGTAGGTCTGTGCAGCCAGTGAGGACAGTCTCTTGACCATATCATCCTCAAAGGAGGTATCTGCGCCGCAGTCCTTAGCCAGTGAGGAAGTCTGTGCCAGCTCCTTGATATAGGTAGCAACAGCAGGCATGATATCCTTCTTAGCCATATCGATCATGGTCAGTGCTTCGATGTTGAGAGTCTTGCAGTATTCATCCAGCAGTATCTCAACTCTCGATTTCAGCTCAGTCTCGCTGTAAACATTGTACTTGGAGAACAGCTCAACGTTCTTGGGAGCCAGGTATGTGGGGATAGCCTCGGGAGTGCTCTTGAGGTTCAGCAGACCTCTCTTCTCAGCCTCAGTGACCCAATCGGGAGAATAACCGTCGCCGTTGAAGATGATGTTCTTGCTCTCCTTGATGGTGTTCTTGATGAGGTCATCCAGTGCATCCTGGAAGTTGTCAGCCTTTTCAAGCACATCTGCGAAATCGTCCAGTACCTTTGCAACGATGGTGTTGAGTACGGTGTTGGGACCTGCGCAGGAAAGTCTTGAACCGGGGCTTCTGAACTCGAACTTGTTGCCTGTGAAAGCAAAAGGAGAAGTTCTGTTTCTGTCGGTAGTATCCTTAGCGAAGTGAGGGAGTACATCAACGCCGATCTCCATCTCAACGTGCTCGCCCTCGTACTTGTAGCCGTTTACGATAGCGTCCAGTACGCCTGTCAGTTCATCACCGAGGAATATGGAGATGATAGCGGGAGGAGCTTCGTTAGCGCCCAGTCTGTGGTCGTTGCCCGCAGTAGCCACGCTTGCTCTCAGTACATCCTGATAATCGTATACAGCCTTGATAACAGCAGTCAGGAACAGCAGGAACTGTGCGTTCTCAGCAGGGGTCTTGCCGGGTTCCAGCAGGTTGACGCCTGTGTTTGTAGCCAGCGACCAGTTGTTGTGCTTACCCGAACCGTTGATGCCTGCAAAGGGCTTCTCATGGAGCAGGCACTTGAAGCCGTGCTTTCTTGCGGTACGCTTCATGATCTCCATTGTCAGCTGGTTGTGGTCGGTAGCGATATTGGTAGTGCCGTAGATAGGAGCCAGCTCGTGCTGTGCGGGAGCGACCTCGTTGTGCTTGGTCTTGGCATAGATGCCCAGCTTCCACAGCTGCTCATCCAGATCCTTCATATAAGCGGCAACTCTTGTCTTGATGGTACCGAAGTAATGATCCTCAAGCTCCTGACCCTTAGGTGCGGGTGCGCCGAACAGTGTTCTGCCTGTATAGATCATATCTTTTCTGTGAGAATACATCTCTCTGTCAACGAGGAAGTACTCCTGCTCGGGACCTACGTTGGATATAACTCTTGTGGCATCGGAGCCGAACAGCTTCAGCACTCTCAGTGCGGAACGGTTAATAGCTTCCATAGATCTCAGCAGAGGAGTCTTCTTATCCAGTGCTTCGCCGTTGTAGGAGCAGAAAGCGGTAGGTATGCAAAGGGTCTTTTCCTTGATGAAAGCATAGGAAGTAGGATCCCATGCGGTATAACCTCTGGCCTCAAAGGTAGCTCTCAGTCCGCCGGAAGGGAAGGAAGAAGCATCGGGCTCGCCCTTTACCAGCTCCTTGCCCGAGAATTCCATGATGACATGACCGCCGTCAGCAGGTGAAATGAAGCTGTCCAGCTTTTCAGCGGTAAGACCTGTCATAGGCTGGAACCAGTGAGTATAATGTGTACAGCCTTTTTCAACAGCCCAGTCCTTCATTGCATTGGCAACGATGTTAGCAACATCGGGTGCCAGCGGATCGCCGTTGTCTATGGTCTTTTTCAGCGCCTTATATGTCGCCTTGGGAAGTCTTTCTCTCATTGCCGACTCGTTAAATACGTCGGAACCGAATATCTCGGGTACGCTAGTCATAATTATCCCTCCAGAAAAAATTAAAAGGCGCTGCGGACTTTATCGTCCACAGCGCCATTGCTGTTTACGAGTATGAGTATACACCAAACCTCACGTTTTGTCAAGAGCTTTTTTCATTTTCAGCCAATAAGACAATCTTT
>NZ_CAMHRZ010000160.1 GCF_946187255.1 uncultured Ruminococcus sp. | reverse complement strand
GAACAGGGTATACACAGTGGGGTACAGATTAAAAAGTAAAAACGCAGTTATGAATGGAATACTGAAACGGTAGCCGTATTTAGCAAAATCCATTCCTGCACTTTTGGATTTCATAATTCAACCTCCCGAAAAAAAATAGACCTGCCGTTTACGGAGCTTTATGATACCAACACCGTTTTTTAGACAGGTCAATGTTATATTCGCAGTCAGCAGCTCTTCACATAAGCTGCGAAGAGCCCTGACATAGTAAACGACACTGTTTTTCGTACCGACACGGACAGCTTTCGCCGCCGTATCGGAGAAAAACTAATGTCATTCACTAAAATTCATCTCGTAATGCCGGAGAATATTGCGAAGAAATGTATTGGCAAAATATTATTCAGCCTCTATGCCCAGATTGTCGGAAACGCTCTGCTTGAATGCTGCGATAGCCTCATCTCTGCTGAGCTCACCGCCGGTGTACTGACGAACTTCGTCTCTCCAGGTATCGTTGATAGTCTGGTCGTACTGAGTCAGGTTCTTACCGTTTGCGAACTGGTTAGCCTTGGTGAATACCTCGAACATATTCTGTCCGCCGAGGAATGCGCTCTCACCGTTGGACTTAGCCATTACTGTACCGGAAGCTACGCAGTCCTTAGTACCGGGAGTACCATCCTCGTTGGGAGCGAAGGTACCGTTAGCCCACATATACTGCAGACCGTCTTCACTTGTATTCAGAGTGATCCAGTCGATCAGCTCGCCTACAGCTTCCTTGTTGGGGCTTGCGTTGTTAGCAAGTACCCAGGTACCGCCCCAGAAGAAACCTACAGGAGGCTCACAAACTGCCCAGTCACCGTATGTGCCTTCGCCGGGTGCTTTGCCGCCGCAGTTATCGCCGAGAGTATAGTTGATCAGCCATGCAGGACCGAAGAAACCGAATACCTTCTTGGGGCCCTCGTCCTTCATATCTGCGAACCAAGCATCCTGCCAGTCCTGAGTATCATTGTGATAATCATTGTCCTTCAGCTTCTTGGAGATGTCGAGGAATTCTTCTCTCTTGGGATCGATGTGCAGCTTGCCGTCAACGATCCAGCCCTTATCGGAGCTGTTCTCAACTGCGTGCCAGATATCACCGTCGCCGGATACCATACCATAGCCCTTAGCCTTCATCTGCTCTGCAACATCCCAGAACTTATCCCAGCTGTTGGAACCGCCGCCGATAGCCTCTGCTACTGCTGCGGGATCGTCAGTGCCGAGAACGTCCTTAGCCAGCGAACGTCTGTAAATGAATACGCCGCCTGTTGCCTGATAGCCCAGACCTACAACTTCGCCGTCTCTTGAACCGATATCAACGGTATACTGAGCGATGTCAGCATCCTTGATCTCCTTGTCAACATCTATGCCCAGATCCTTATAGGTAGCTGCATAGGAAGAAGCGTCGCCCTGAGTATACTTCAGAACGAAAGCAGCCTCTGCGCAGTACAGATCGGGAGCGTCCTTGCCGCCGCCTGCCAGTGCCTGGTCAAGTGCGGGCTGATAAGCGTTCTCAGTGGTGGAGATAACTGTTGTGTTGATCTCGTACTTCTCGCCGAACTCAGGGTGCAGCTCAATGTACTTGTTTATCATGTTCGGAACTTCCTCAGTGAATGACCAGATGTTCAGAACAGTCTTTCCGTCAGCAGATTTCTTCTGCTCGTTGGTCTTTCCGCCGCTGCCGCTGCCGGTATCGCCGCAGGAAGCCATTGCTGCTGCCATTGCGACTGCAAGTGCTGCTGCTAAAACCTTTTTAATTTTCATAAAGAAAACCTCCTAAAATAACTTTTACTTATAATTTTCGAGCTGATTGTGAAAATCAATATAAATTTTCATTCACCACATATATATTACATCATTTTTTACATATCCGCTTTCCAAAAATTGCGTTTGTTTCATTATTTATTGCGAGCTTTTGAGCTGTCGTGTTTTATACTATATAATAAAAGAGAAACTTTCGTAATTTCTTTTGGGAGTATTCGCCATACAGTATCGAACATACGCGCTGATTGTGCATTAATTTTGTACAATTACACAACATAATTTACTATCCCAGGCTCTGCCGTCGCTGGATAGAGCTAAATCGCAAACAAATATTGGTGCTTTTTTGATTGTTTCATATTATTGCATTGTACTGTTATTTGTTCTTAGTTTGTTTTCATTTTACAAGAGGGTGAATTGTGTAAAAATTGCGATTTCTGTCTGCAATTTTGTAAAATCAGCGTACTGCATAAATACCGCAGTTGAGATTTGTAAAATATAACAACGCCGAAATTAAGCCCTCAATGTTGACATCTGCGAAAAAATGTACTATAATAACATAGTGCTTTTTATCAAGTAAAAGCATAAAAGCGTTAATGTGTCAACGCTTTAAAATTCTATTTAAGGAGTGTTCTTTTTGAACGGTGAATTATTGATAAGATGGGTAATTCTTGCGGTATACCTCGCCCTCATGATAGGTATAGGCGTATACTACCGCAAAAAGACCGCCAATGTATCGGATTTCGTACTGGGCGGAAGAGGGCTTGGTCCCTGGTTCACGGCATTTGCTTACGGTACATCGTACTTCTCGGCAGTTATCTTCGTAGGCTACGCGGGCAAGTTCGGATGGGCTTACGGTGTGGCTTCCACATGGGTCGGTATAGGAAATGCCGTTATAGGCTCACTGCTGGCATGGCTGATACTCGGCAAGCGCACAAGAACCATGACCAAGCATCTTGACGCAAAAACAATGCCGGAGTTTTTTGAAAAGCGCTTCAATTCAAAGACGCTGAAAACCGTATCCGCACTGATAATCTTCATATTCCTCATCCCCTACACCGCATCGGTGTACAACGGACTTTCCCGACTTTTCGAGAAGAGTTTCCACATAGAGTATGAATGGTGCATAGTTGCGATGGCTATATTCACCGCGATATACGTTATCATGGGCGGCTACAAGGCTACAGCGCTCAACGATTTCATTCAGGGCATAATCATGCTGATAGGCATTGCGGCAGTAGTCGTTGCGGTGCTCAACGTGAACGGCGGTCTTTCGGGCTCACTGGAGGCTATGGGCGCAATTCCCGGTCCCGACGGAAACACAGGCGTTTACAACTCCGTTGTAGGTCCCGACCCCGTAAACCTCATCGGTGTTGTTATACTTACCTCTCTCGGTACATGGGGACTTCCCCAGATGGTGCAGAAGTTCTATGCCATCAAGGACGATAAGGCAGTCGTTACGGGTACAGTTGTATCCACAGTATTCGCAGTAGTCGTTGCAGGCGGATGCTATTTCCTGGGCGGCTTCGGCAGACTGTTCATGGAGAACGTTGACGGCGCACCCAAAGAGGGCTTTGACGCTATCGTTCCCGCAATGATGGATTCACTGCCCAGCGCGCTGTTCGCACTGATAATCGTGCTGGTGCTTTCCGCATCCATGTCAACACTGTCCTCGCTGGTACTTACTTCCAGCTCCACACTGACCATAGACCTTATCAAGCCCCTTAAAAAGAACATGACCGAAAAGGACGAGATCCGCATAATGCGTATATTCATCGCGGTATTCCTGCTGATCTCCGTAGCTATCGCAGTATACTCACTGCGCGGCGCAAAGCAGGATGCTATGGTCATCTCTTCGCTGATGGGCATCAGCTGGGGCGCACTTGCAGGCGCATTCCTGGCACCCTTTATGTACGGTCTTTTCTGGAAGGGCGTTACTAAGGCGGCTGTTATGGCAAGCTTCATCTGCGGTGTGGGCATAACCGTTGTACACATGCTGGTATACACCTTCGGCATAATCCCTGATGCCCCCAAGTTCCTTGGAAAGCTGAATCTGGCTTCCCCCGTTAACGCAGGCGCTTTCGCAATGCTGTTCGGACTTGTGATAGTTCCAATCGTGAGCCTTATTACTAAGTCCAATGATGAGGACAAAAAAGCAACAGAAGCTGCTTTTAAGTGCTACGCAAAATAAACATCTATAAAATATTTTCCCGCAATATGTATATTGCGGGAGTTTTTTTGCCACAGACGGCGATCAGGCTCCGCAGTCCGTAAGGCTGACCCGCGTTCGCCGACAAAATACACTGTGCTGTAAACTGTCATATAAAATGGAAATGTCCCGCAGTACGCTTACTGCGGGACATCTCTGTATTATTTTGGGAAATTTATCAGTCATCAAATATCGACCAGTCAAATGCATCTTCGCTGCCGCCTGTGATCTCATCTGCTTCCCTGTCAAACTCTGCACGCTCAGATGCGGGGATCCAGAATGATACGCCGTAGTGCGTATCGCTGTAGTACCTGTCGTTTTTAGGATACTCGTTGTAGGAATAATCCTCAGAGCTGTAAATGTTCACATGGGCATAGACTCTGTTGTCTTTGTTGGATATGTAACTGTCTCTTCCGTCGAAAAGTATTTCGGCAAATGTCTTCATATCCCTGCCTTCCAGGGTGTAATACTTGTCAACCAGATCCATGCAGGCTTTGGTCTTAGCCTTTCTCTCCTCCACGGTTATGAAGTTCTCGGGCTCCTCTATCGTACTGTGTGACATCAGCAGTCTTTGCTCGTACTTATCCTTCATGGTATAACGGTTGCTGTGATCGTGAAAATCGCTGCTGTCGTAGTAACCATTTTCATAGCCGGTAGTCTCGATATCAATATTGTAGTAGTAGCAGTCAAAGTCCTGACAGCGAGTACGGTAATAACCGAAGCCGCCCGTGAAATAGCCTGCTGCCATTATCACCACAAAGACCGCGAAGCTCACGATATATTTCAGGATCCATACACCGAACACCTTCGGGGTTATCTTTGCTCTTGCGGCAACTATGCGTATAACAAGGTATATGATCGCCGCAACGGTAAGACCGATGCCCCATGACTGGATATATGCGAACATGGTGAACAGTGTGAAAAGTCCCAGAAACATGAACAGTTCCATGAACAAATCGTATACCATAGGCTTGCCGACGTGTCTGCCGTCGCGCTTGCGGTAGATATAGAAGGATGCGTAAGCCAGCAGACAGCTCATCACGATATTGACAGCTATCACCAGGAATGCCTTTGTTGTGGTGAATACATCCGCTTCGGGGAAACACATCACTACCATTCCGCCAAACACCGAGCATATCTTTCCCACATTGTCACGGGAATAGGATACACCCGAAAATGTCTCCATTATATAGTTTACGAACATGAAGGGGGTTAAGCTCACGCAGAGACCTGTTATCGCGGAAGTATATACGCCCTCAGCCTTTGCGCCGCAGCAGCACATACAGAATATGCATACTGCATCCACGAACACCGCACACGCCATTATCACTCCGTGTGCCTGCAATAGATATATCAGCGAATCTTCGAGTACTTCCGAGCCCCTGATGGCACCCACCACCAGCATAAGTACCGATTCTATCGCCAACGGTATCAGATGAAGCCTTGCCAGTGCCAGCACCTTTGAGAGGAACCTGTCCTTTGCACTCATGGGCAGTGAGAGCTGAACATCGGCTGTCTGCTTGTTGGTGAGGTCACTGAAAATGCCGAACACCGCGAATGCTCCGAAAAATGCCATCACGAATATCAGGAAAAGTCCGAAATATCCCTGAAACTCAGGTTTCTTAGCGATCTCGCCGTCCACGACGCCCCAGTTGCGCACTCCGAACTCGCCCATCTCAAAAAGACCGCCCGCAACAGCAAGTATCGTTATCATCAGCCTTATCTTGCGCCTGTTGCGGCACTCGGCTGTGGCGGCTTTATTTATCTTCGCGAAGTATGTCTGCTCCATATCCTCTCACCTCCAGTTCGTAAATGAATATCTCCTCAAGCGTAAGCGGAACAGCCTCCAGAAGAACAGGCGACAGCGGTCTCAGGCGGGGTATCATATCCTCCGAACCGCCCCTGACTATCATCTGTGCAACGCTTCCCAGACGCGAGAACTGCATTACCTCCAGACCTGCCTGTTCAGCCATCTCCTTTGTCATCTGCGCTCCGTTAAGTGCCATCTGTATCTTGCAGAAGCCGCTCTTTATCTCGTCGATCTCATCCGCAAATATCAGGTGTCCCTGATGTATCAGCATCGCACGGTCGCAAAGCTCGTTTATCTCCGCCACATTGTGGGAGGATACTATCATCGTCGCTCCCCTGTCCATGAGTTCATCGACTATCATGGTCTTTATGATCTTTCTCATGGCGGGATCAAGTCCGTCAAAGGCTTCATCCAGCATGATGTATTTGGTCTTGCAGCTGAGTGCAGCCACCACTACCGCCTGTCTTTTCATGCCCTTTGAGAACTGTGACATCCTCTTGTTCTGAGGAAGTTCCAGCTTGCCCGTCAGCCTGTCGAATACTTCATCCGAAAACTCGGGATAATAGCTGGCGTAGTAGTTTTTCAGATCTTTCAGAGTATAGTTGGCATACTGTATAGTCTCGTCATTAACAAAGAATATCCTGCCCTTTGCTGCGGGGTTGTCATACACAGGCATATCGTCTATGGTTATCATACCGCCGCTGCAGGGATATACTCCGCACATCAGTCTCATAAGTGTGGATTTGCCCGCACCGTTAGAGCCCAGAAAACCGTAGATACAGCCTTCGGGTATCTCTATCGTCACATGGTCCAGCGCCACGAAGTTTTCTTTTTCGCCTTTGTTTTTATCAAAGACCATCGTGACATCGTTAATGTTTATCATTCGTTATCCTCCTCCTGCAAAGCATCAAGCCTTTCTTTAAGCTCCTTTGCGGTAACTCCCGCCCTCATCGCTGCGGAAGCTGCTGCATCGAAATCCTCAAACAGCTTTCTCTCTATATGCCCTTTCTGCTTTGCGACAAAGCAGCCCTTGCCTGCCACTGAATAAATTATACCGTCATGCTCCAGTCTGCTGTACGCCTTCGCCACGGTATTCGGGTTTAGCCCCAGTTCCTTCGCAAGCGACCTTGCACCGGGCAGCTTGTCGTTTTCCTGCAAAGCCCCGCTGCCGATAAGCTCCGCGAAACCCTTGCATATCTGTTCGTATATGGGTGTTCTGCCCGTAAGATCTATATTTATCAAGAGCTATCCTCCTCTCGCGTTTATTTGTTGTCTCCTTATCTTCTCTCTTTTTTTATATTATCTCATTGTCAAAGCTCACACGTTCCCATCTGCCTTCTTCGTTCTTTATATACCATACCTGTATATCACAGAATTCGCCGGGTTCATAGGTGCCCGCCAGATAGTTCCGCACCATAGATACGGGACTGCGGGAATAATGATAATCCACCATATATCCGATACAGTCCTTTGCTTCGCTGTCCTGCGGGATAAGCTCGATCTCCTTCATCGTTTCGATCGCTTCATCATTGCATAGATCGTCGCCAAAATAGCTGATCCTGTCCACATCCACACCGACTTCGTACATAGTCCCTAACAGTTCGTTGGTCGTATCTTCCACATCCTGCTGTGTGTACTTTTCAGTCTCGATGTTCGTTTCTGTCTCCATCTCGCCGCAGGCGGTGAGTGTCAGTGCCATGACCGCCGCTGTGAGCGCAATAAACTTTTTCATTGTTTTCCTCTTTTCGCTGCTGTATTTCAGAGCTTTCGGTTTTGCTGTCTCCGCATCTTTTGTCCCTGTTATATTACCTCATCGCCCATGCTGACAAACTCCCATTTCAATTCGTCTTCGGCGCTGTCATTCTTCACGAACCATATCTGAACGTCTTCGTGTTCCTCAAAGTCCATCTTTCCGCCCAACAGGTTGCGTACCATAGGAAATAATTCGCGGGAATAATGGTAATCCACTTCATATCCTATGCAATCCTTTGCTTCGCTGTCCTGCGGGACAAGCCCCATATCTTTCATCTTTTCTATC
>NZ_CAMHRZ010000159.1 GCF_946187255.1 uncultured Ruminococcus sp. | reverse complement strand
GTGTGCGGGTCGTTCATGGGTATAAAATACTCATACCGCAGATTTCCTTCCTCTGCCCGGATAAGATCGGCAGTTCCGCTCTGTTCCATCTCACGCGCAAATCCTATGGCTTTGTCGCCATCGCCTGTGTAGTAGATATTTACAGTTATACTCATTAACATCCCCCTCTTTCAATGCGTAGTTTATGGAAATTAAGCTGATACAATGACTTGCGTATACAACAAACGGGCGAATATACGCCCGTTTACTATCAAAATGGATTTACTTGCTCTTCTTGATGTTGTACTTGTCCAGCAGAGCTGTTATCTTCTTGTGAGGGTCGATGACCTCAGAGATGGAAGCATCGTGGTTGAGCGCTGCGATGTAGTAAGCTATATACTTAGCCACATCTACCTCATAGAACCACTTTCTTTCCAGCAGTTCGGGAGTCCTGTAAGTCAGGTTAGTGCCGAATACACCGTCGATAACGCCATCAGCAAAAGCCTTGTCGAAGCTTGCGAGACCGTTTGTGAATATAGCGTAGGTCGCATAGCAGTAGATCTTGTTGGCATTGCGCTTCTTGAGCTCAACAGCAACTTCGAGCATAGACTCGCCGGAAGAGATGATATCGTCAGCGATGAATACATCCTTGCCCTCAACGGAATTGCCCATATACTCATGAGCAACGATGGGGTTTCTGCCGTTGACAACGGTGGAGTAATCACGTCTCTTGTAGAACATACCCATATCAACGCCCAGTACCGATGCATAGTACATATTTCTGTTGATAGCGCCCTCATCGGGGGATACTATCATGAAATGAGCCTTGTCGGGTCTGAAATCATCAAGGCTCCTGAACATTGTTTTCAGCACCTGATAAGAGGGGATGATATTGTCAAAGCCCATCAGCGGAACAGCGTTCTGCACTCTGGGATCGTGTGCGTCAAAGGTCAGCACATTGGATATGCCCATAGCCTGGAGTTCCTGCAAAGCAACTGCACAGTCAAGGGACTCACGGTAATTCCTGCGGTGCTGTCTGCCGCCGTAGAGTGAAGGCATTATAACGTTGATACGGTGTGCCTTGCCGCTGGCAGCCTGGATGATCCTTTTGAGATCCTGATAGTGATCGTCGGGGGACATAAAGTTCTCATGGCCGAAATAGTCGTACTTTACGCTGTAGTTACCCATATCGCAGAGGATGAACAGGTCGTTTCCTCTTACGGTCTGCTTAATGAGACCCTTGCCGTCACCGGAGGAGAACCTCGGACACTCAGCCTCAACGAGGAAAGTATCCTTGAAGAAATTATCCTCATTAGCCCATTTTACCAGATAAGCGTTGACCTTCTCACCCAGCTCCTTAGCTCCTGCCATCGGTATAAGCCCCAAAGGTGCTACTCTCGAATCATTGTCAAATAAGATCTTGTCAGCACTGCCCATTGTCATAAATACCTCCATACTATATATAAGACAGGTCATAGCCCATCCTTCTTCAAAATACATTATAACTTATATTTCCCTCTTTTACAAGGGGTTTTTAAGAAAATTAACAGTTTTTCATCTTTTTTACAAAATTGCACGCTATAATAATACTAATTTTTACAGCAGCATACTATCTCAGTGCCGATATTTTCGGGGGTGCGTGGTATATGCAAACGGAAATAGAGTATATATTTTGCAGGATTGGTAATCAAAAAATTCAAAAATGCTCTTTACATTTTCATAAATATGATGTATAATACTATACAGAAAAAATATGATGTATGGAGGACTTAGAAATGATAGTTACTTGTCTTGATCTTGAAGGAGTTCTGGTTCCCGAGATATGGATCGCTTTTGCGGAAGCAAGCGGTATCCCCGAACTGAAGAAGACTACAAGAGATGAACCCGATTATGATAAACTGATGCAGTACCGCCTTGCTATCCTTAAAGAGCATGGTCTGGGACTGAAAGAGATACAGGATACCATCGCAAAGATCGATCCTATGCCCGGTGCAAAGGAGTTCCTGGATGAACTGAGAGACTGCTGTCAGGTACTTATCCTGAGTGATACCTTCACCCAGTTCGCAAAGCCCCTTATGAAGAAGCTGGGTATGCCCACTATCTTCTGCAATGAGCTGGTAGTAGCTGAGAACGGCGAGATCACAGGATATAAGATGCGCTGTGAGAAATCCAAGCTGACCACTGTAAAGGCACTGCAGTCCTGCGGTTTTGAGACTATCGCCAGCGGCGACAGCTTCAACGATCTGGGTATGATACTTAACAGCCGTGCAGGCTACCTGTTCAGAAGCACCGATAAGATCAAGGCTGATTATCCCCAGCTTCCCGCATTTGAGACCTATGATGAGCTGCTGGCGGCTATCAAGGCTGAGATCGCAAAGTAATAATATTTGACATCGCAAGGACGCTGACATGAGCTTATGTCGGCGTCTTTTTATGTGAATTTACTAATATTGTCATATTAACAAATCGTTTATTCTATTGACAAATACTTGACATTTGATGTCTAATCATGTTATAATAAATAGGATTGATAATACATGGGGGAGGGCTTATTCATGGATGAAGAGTCCAAGATAAATAAAGTGCGCCGAAGGGCAAAAAAGAAGATAGAACACTGGCAGATCGTGTCATTTTACCTGATGGCTTATGATATCATCGTCAGCGCGTGCAGCTATTTTCTGGGGTTGTGGCTGAGGTACGATCTCAGCTTTACCAAGATACCGAAATCGTTTCTGGATGCATATATGTTCTTTATGCCGATATACGCTTTACTGATAGTAGGCTGTCACTGGTATAACAGGCTGTATAAGAGTATATGGAGATTTGCCAGCTATTCCGAGCTCAAACGAGTCAGTCTTGCTACACTGGAACTTGCAGCGGCACATACACTGCTTATCTCACTGGTATTCAGACGTATGCCGTTCTCTTATTATCTGGTAGGACCTATGCTCCAGTTCTGTTTTGTGATAGGAATTCGTTTCTGTTACAGGTTCATCCTCCTTGAACGCGACCGTTCTGCGGGAACCCGCAGCAAGGACGGCGACAGGAGATGCAAGCGCGTAATGCTGATCGGCGCGGGCAACGCAGGTCAGATGATAATGAGAGATATCGAGCAGTCAAAGGAACTCAAAGAAAAGGTCGTATGCATAATCGATGATAACCCCAACAAGTGGGACAGATATATCGACGGTGTGCAGATAGTCGGCGGACGTGATGATATACTCATGTCGGTGCAGAAGTACAATGTCAACGCTATCTATGTTGCCATCCCCAGTGCCTCTGCTGAGGACAGGCGAGATGTGCTGAATATATGTAAGGAAACAGGCTGTGAACTGAAAAACCTGCCGGGTATCTTCCAGTTCATTACAGGAGATGTTTCCGTTGCAAAGATGAAGGATGTAGCTATCGAGGATCTGCTGGGCAGAGAACCTATCGAGATGGATATGTCCGAAGTGTATGAGAATTTGCAGGGCAAGGTGGTACTTGTCACCGGCGGCGGTGGTTCAATCGGCAGCGAGCTGTGCAGGCAGGTGGCAAAGCATAACCCCAAGCAGCTGATAATATTCGATGTATACGAGAATAACGCCTATGAGATACAGATGGAGCTGCGCAGGAATATGCCCGACCTCAATCTGGTGGTGCTGATAGGCTCTGTGCGCGATAACAGGCGTATAAATGAAGTATTTGAAAAGTACCATGTTGATATAGTATACCATGCGGCAGCCCACAAGCACGTTCCGCTGATGGAAGACAGCCCCTGCGAGGCTATCAAGAACAATGCGGTAGGTACCTATAAGACGGCTTATGCAGCCATGAGGAGCGGCTGTCAGCGCTTTGTGCTGATCTCCACCGATAAGGCGGTAAACCCCACAAATATAATGGGTGCCAGCAAGCGTCTGTGTGAGATGATAATCCAGACTTTCGACTATATGGTAAAGAATGGCAGATGTGATGAACTGCCGAGACTTCACGCTCACATGACAGGTGAAGACCTCAAGCCCGATCCCGCGCTTGAAAACTTCACTCCTCATACACAGTTCTGCGCAGTTCGTTTCGGCAACGTTCTGGGAAGCAACGGTTCTGTAATACCGCTGTTCAAGAAGCAGATAGCTGAGGGCGGTCCCGTTACCGTCGTTGACAAGAACATCAACCGTTACTTTATGAGCATACCCGAAGCAGTATCGCTGGTACTGCAGGCAAGTATACTCGGCAACGGTTCGGAGATATATGTACTTGATATGGGCGAGCCCATCAAGATCGATACCCTTGCCCGCAACCTTATAAAGCTGTCGGGTCACAAGCCGGATGTGGATATCAAGATCGTATACACAGGTCTTCGTCCCGGCGAGAAGCTTTATGAGGAAAAGCTGATGGCTGAGGAAGGTCTGATGCGTACCAAGAACCAGAAGATACACATCGGTCAGCCCATACCCTTTGAGTATGAGAAATTCATTACCGATATCAAGGAGCTTCTTGATGTAGCGTACAGCGAGGATGAATACGGCGTTTACGAGAAGGTACAGGAGGTCGTAACTACGTTCCATCCCACCTCTGTTCCCAAGAAACCGACAGTAAATGTCTGAACCTATCGATAAAAAATAATACCAAACAGCATGACGGAAGAGCCATTTTGTCATGCTGTTTTTAGCATTTAGGCGCTTTATGCAAAACTTTGTTTATGATAATATCACCTTTTGTATTTTTTTAATAATGGGTGAAATCACTTGACAAAAGGGGAGATATCTGATAAAATATCCTATGCTGATGAACTGATAACGTTTTCGGCGCCGCTTTTTGGAGGTAATGAGATATGAAAAATGAAGTGATCGTGCTTCGTGAAGGCTTTTCTGCCTCACCTATACCCGTCGCTGTCAGGGAACGTATGATAGGCAGAACTTACAGGGAGAACAGTGAAATACACCTGGATGACCTGTCATATTTGCAGGTAAGATACCTGAATTTCAATCACAGTATCGCTGACGGTGAGCTGATCGTGCATAAGTCGCTGGCTAAAGAGGTGCTGGAGATCTTTGAGATGCTGTTTGAAGCTGAGTACGAGATCGAAAAGATCAGGTTGTGCGATGAATATGACGGCGATGATGAGCGGTCTATGGCAGATAATAATTCGTCAGCCTTCAATTTCAGGAATGTGGCTGATACAAATGATCTGTCTCTTCACGCTTTGGGCAGAGCGATAGATATAAACCCCTATTATAATCCTTATATAGTTGGCAGTAAGATAAGTCCCGCCAATGCCGAAAAGTATGCCGACCGTTCGGCGGACTTTCACCATAAGATCAATCATCACGATCTTGCCTATAAGGTCTTTGCAAGCAAAGGCTGGCTTTGGGGCGGTGACTGGACTAACTCCAAGGACTATCAGCACTTTTACAAGCCTAAGGAGAATATCGTTAAATCCGCAGTTGATAAAATAAAGAAACTGGTTTCCGATTAAAATTAAACGCACTCTTGTACAATCAAGGGTGCGTTTTTGTGTTATGTCCTTGTATGATCTATGGGGAGCCGCACTATTTCAGCCTCTCCCACTCGGCTTCCTTAAAGCCCACCAGAACGGTGTCACCGTTTACAAGTATCGGTCTCTTTACCAGCATACCGTCCGTTGCCAGCAGTTTAAGCTGTTCCTCCTCCGACATGGCAGGCAGCTTGTCTTTCAGTTCCATATTTTTGTATAACTGCCCGCTGGTATTGAAGAAACGCTTCAGCGGCAGTCCGCTTTTCGCGAACCACTCTTTCAGCTCGTCATAGCTTGGGTTGTTTTCCTTTATGTCGCGCAGCTCGTACTGCAAACCGTTGTCATCCAGCCATTTCTGAGCCTTTTTGCAGGTGGTGCATCTGGGGTAGCAAATGAACAGCATACTATCATTCCTTTCGTTTAATAACTATCTTTTGAAATCGTCAAACCCGTATCAGCCTCTATCTCAGGTATACACGGCGAAAGTTTATCGTCTTTGAATTTAGTGCATTTACCTTGTTTGAATACAAATATCTGAAACTCGTTATAATACACCGCGTTTTCATCATCCCGAAGATAGATCACCCCGTAACTGCCGTCAGCAGCTTTTGCCACATCGCTGAATACCTCGATGATATCATCGACCTCATCTGTCCTGTGATTTGCGCAGTAGAGCGCATCCAGATAAGTACCGCCATTAGCGTGCCTTTTTGTTATGCCCGTTACCTGCTTTGACAGTATCAGGGATATCTCGCTTTTTATCGCATCTATCTCCGTTTGGGTGAGTTTGTCCTCGTCACCGTAACATTCCTGTATAGTTAACCAACCGTGTAATTCTACCATTTTCTGACTCCGATTATCTTTGTATCAAAAAAGCTCCGCAGGGGATGCGGAGCTTTAAATCATAGTCTAATATTATATTAGAGCTTAGGACCAGCAGCAACCAGTGCCTTACCAGCCTCGTTGCCCTCATACTTGGAGAAGTTCTTGATGAATCTTGCAGCAAGATCCTTAGCCTTCTCTTCCCACTCGGAAGCGTTAGCGTATGTATCTCTAGGATCAAGGATTGCAGGATCAACGCCGGGCAGCTCGGTAGGAACTTCAAAATCAAAGAAGGGGATCTTCTTGGTAGGAGCCTTGAGAACATCGCCGTTCAGGATAGCGTCGATGATACCACGAGTATCCTTGATGGAGATTCTCTTGCCTGTGCCGTTCCAGCCGGTATTTACCAGGTATGCCTTAGCACCGCTCTTTTCCATTCTCTTAACCAGCTCTTCTGCATACTTTGTAGGATGCAGCTCCAGGAAAGCCTGACCGAAGCAAGCGGAGAATGTAGGAGTAGGCTCGGTGATGCCGCGCTCGGTACCAGCCAGCTTTGCAGTAAATCCGGACAGGAAGTAGTACTTGGTCTGCTCAGCAGTCAGGATAGATACAGGAGGCAGTACGCCGAAAGCATCAGCGGAGAGGAATATTACGTTGTCAGCAGCAGGACCTGCGGAAACGCCGTTTACCTCAGAAGCGATGTTGTTGATGTGATCGATAGGATAGGATACACGAGTATTCTCGGTAACGGACTTGTCGTCGAAGTCGATCTTGCCGTTAGCATCAACAGTTACGTTCTCCAGCAGAGCATCTCTCTTGATAGCGTTGTAGATGTCAGGCTCGGATTCCTTATCAAGACCGATAACCTTTGCATAGCAGCCGCCCTCAAAGTTGAATACGCCGTTGTCGTCCCAGCCGTGCTCATCGTCACCGATAAGTCTTCTCTTGGGATCGGTGGACAGAGTGGTCTTACCTGTACCGGACAGACCGAAGAATATAGCGGTGTGCTTGCCGTCCATATCGCAGTTAGCGGAGCAGTGCATGGAAGCGATGCCCTTGAGAGGCAGATAGTAGTTCATCATAGAGAACATACCCTTCTTCATCTCACCGCCGTACCATGTGTTGATGATGACCTGCTCACGGCTTGTGATGTTGAATACAACAGCTGTCTCGGAATTCAGACCCAGCTCCTTGTAGTTCTCGACCTTAGCCTTGGAAGCGTTATATACAACGAAATCAGGCTCGAAGTTCTCCAGCTCCTCAGCAGTGGGCTTGATGAACATATTCTCGATAAAGTGAGCCTGCCAAGCAACCTCAACGATGAAACGAACAGCCATTCTGGTGTCCTTGTTAGCGCCGCAGAAAGCATCAACTACGAACAGCTTCTTGTTGCAGAGCTCTTCAACAGCGATCTTCTTAACAGCCTCCCAAGTCTCCTGAGAAGCAACGTGGTTGTCGTTCTTGTACTCATCGGTAGTCCACCAAACAGTGTCCTTGGAGTTCTCGTCCATAACGATGAACTTATCCTTAGGTGAACGACCGGTGTAGATACCTGTCATAACGTTTAC
>NZ_CAMHRZ010000158.1 GCF_946187255.1 uncultured Ruminococcus sp. | reverse complement strand
TATGCATGATAAGAAGAAACAATATCTGGATAAACTGCGGACTTCACAGCGTATGGAACTTCGTTCTCAACTGCGTGCTCGGACTTACCGTCAGCGGTGCGGAAAGCATCAATGAGGGCATGATAATGATAAACGTGAACAAGTCAAACATCATAAACGGCGGAGAATACGGTGTTGAGGCAGGGCTTGCCTGCACAGCCGTGACTGCGGCAGCATTACTTATCGCTGTAATGGTAAATAAAGGCAAAGAAAGGCAGGGGTAAATATGGATTTCAACAATAAATTATACGAACTAAGAAAGCAAAAGGGTCTGTCACAGGAGGAGCTTGCGGGCAGACTGAACGTTTCAAGGCAGACTATATCCAAATGGGAGGTGGGTGATTCCACCCCCGACCTGGAAAAGCTGGTGGCTATCAGCGACCTGTTCGATATATCCCTCGACGAACTGGTACACAACAAAGCCCCCGAACCGCAGCACGTCCCTGCACCGACCCAGACTGCGGGTGCGGAGATATACCATGATATAAAGGAACACATCCTGACCGATGATAATAAAAAGAAAACCAAGAAAGGACTAAAGATAGCAGCTATCATTGCAGGCGTGATCGTCTTGATAGACATCATCAGCTTTGCGGTATATGTGGCTGTAAACGGGTTCCCGAAATAAAAGGCGCATACTATAAAAAAGCCGCCCGCGTTAGTTCGCGGGCAGCCTTAAAGGTACTATATTATATATGTTCCGTCAGGAAGACGCAGCAATGCGGATAAAGAGGAACAGCACATTGAATGCCGCACCGATGATGGTAACGGTCTTGATCTTCTTGGCGTTCCTCATGGCGCCGTCATAGTCGTTGAAAGACACAGCCTGCTTCAGCTTGTTATAAGGACCGATAGACAGGCAGCCCCAGATAACGCCGAGAACAAACCCTACGATAACGAGGATAAGATATGTATTGACGTTAGGCATATTCGCCGCAGGATAGCCGAAATTCTGCTGACCGAACTGATTCGGCTGCTGATAGCCGTAAGGGTTCTGATTCTGATACTGGTTCGGCTGATAGCCATTGGGCTGCTGATAGCCCTGATTCTGGTACTGGTTCTGCTGGTAGCCGTTCTGCTGATAACCATTCTGCTGGTAACCGTTCTGCTGATACTGGTTATTGTTACCGTAATTATTGCCATTAAAGTTATTATCCATAAACACCGCACTCCTTTGCCACTTTATGGTATCCGATATATAAAAATCTACCCCCGTCACTTCTGTGACGAGGGCATTGGTGGGAGAAGATGGATTCGAACCATCGAAGCTAGAAGCAACAGATTTACAGTCTGCCCCCTTTGGCCGCTCGGGAATTCTCCCATTTATTCACCCGGAATATTTCCCGAATGAATAGCTGGAGCTGGTGGACGGACTCGAACCCCCGACCTGCTGATTACAAATCAGCTGCTCTACCAACTGAGCTACACCAGCTAATCTTCGTTAGCGGTATTCCGATGCGTTTTTGTCATCTCTCCTGACGACTTGTTTATTATAGCACATAATTCTCTGCTTGTCAACCGCTTTTTTCAAACTTTACAAATTGTTCACAAACTTATTTTTTCTTGCCGAAAACCGTGCCATATCGAGACGACAGGATTCGAACCTGCGGCATCTTGCTCCCAAAGCAAGCACTCTACCAAGCTGAGTTACGTCTCGTTCTGCCACCCTTTCAGGATAGCTTTAATATTATATCACCACAGATATTTATTGTCAAGTGTTCGGGGACTGTTTTTTCTGAAAATTAACAATTGCACTATTCTATGTATCCCGGGATGAAGATATCCGCATGACCCGCCGCAGACAGTTTCGGGCAGAAGGATAAATTTTCATTCATAATTCCCTGCACAGCGATTATCAAATTCGCCTATAATTGGGATATGTCTCTGCATTGATTAGTATAAATCGGAGATTTTTTGCAGGATTGTTCTTTTTCACTTGCAAAATCAAGAAAAATAGAGTACAATACAATAGTCGGTCAAGACAGTTATTTTTATGCTATTGTTATTTGTGGAGGTTACTGAATATGAAGTTGACTGAAATGTCCCGCGAGGAACTGCTGGAATTCAAGAACAAGGTGCAGGAAGAATATGACGGCTACAAGGCACAGGGTCTTGCGCTGAATATGGCAAGAGGTAAGCCCGCAGCCGAACAGCTGGATCTCACCGAAGGTATGCTGACCTGCGTTGCAAAGAGCAGCGACTGCTTCGATGACGAGGGTCTTGATTGCAGGAACTACGGCGGACTTGACGGCATCCCTGCCGCAAAGAAGCTCTTCGCTCCCATGCTGGGCGTAAGCGAGAAGGAGCTTATCGTATTCGGTAACTCCAGCCTTAATATAATGTATGATACCATTGCAAAGTATCTCCTGTTCGGCGTTGACGAGCAGTCAAAACCCTGGAGAGATCAGGGTAAGATCAAGTGGCTGTGCCCCGTTCCCGGCTATGACAGACATTTCCTTATCTGCCAGAAGTTCGGCATCGAGATGATAAATATACCCACTGACGAGAATGGTCCCGATATGGATATGATCGAGAAACTGGTGGCTGAGGACGACAGCATCAAGGGTATCTGGTGCGTGCCCATGTACGCTAACCCCACAGGTGTGACCTACAGCGACGAGGTGGTAAAGAGATTTGCCGCACTCAAGCCTAAGGCTGCTGATTTCCGTATATTCTGGGATAACGCTTACTGCGTTCACCACCTGACCGATACTCCCGACAAGCTGCTGAACATACTTGACGAGTGCAAGGCTGCGGGCTGCCCCGACAGAGTGGTAATGTTCGCATCCACCTCAAAGATCAGCTATGCGGGCGCAGGCGTTGCCGTAATGGGCGCAAGCGAAGCTAATATCAAGTATATCCTCTCTCTGATGACAGTTCAGACCATCGGTCACGACAAGATCAATCAGCTGAGACACGTTAAGTTCTTCGGTGATTTTGAGGGACTTAAAGAGCACATGAAGAAGCACCGCGCACTCATCGCTCCCCGCTTCGAGGTCGTACTCAACACCCTTGAAAATGAACTGGGCGAGCTGGGCGTTGCTGAATGGACAAAGCCCAACGGCGGTTATTTCGTAAGCTTCAATGCCATGAACGGCACTGCAAAGCGCATCGTTGCTCTCTGCAAGGAGGCAGGCGTAGTCCTGACAGGCGCAGGCGCTACATTCCCCTACGGCAAGGATCCCGACGACAGGAACATCCGCGTTGCTCCCACTTATCCCCCTGTCGAGGAGCTGAAGATCGCTGCAAAGCTGTTCACTGTATGTGTAAAGCTGGCAAGCGCTGAAAAACTGCTGGCGGAATAAGTATTTATAGTAAATGTCATAAAATTTTTCACTCAGACCGACCGCAAAGCCTGCGATATCTGGATGTGTGGTCGGGATAAGTAAGAAAAATTATTTCGTTTAATATACCTCAGCCTCCTAAGGCTGACAAAATATACGATCATCAAAAACACCTCCGTATCCCATGATACGGAGGTGTTTTGCGCTTTTTCTGTTATGGCAGGTCTTGTTTCTGCATTTCCGTGAGTTGGTCGAGAAGTACATCGAGCCGCCCTTTGCTCCTTTCGGTAAGCCTTCGGTATTTGCTTATCATACACACTTCATCGCGTGAAAACTCTGTCCTGCTTCCGTTTTTATTGTTCGTCAAGCCCGCAATATAATCAAGGCTCACACCGTAGAACTCGGCAAGTGTCACTGCAAGATCAAGCGGTATCATCCGCTTTCCCTGCTCGTAGTTCGTATAGGTCGTTTTGTTAAGGTACAGCTTACTGCAAAGCTGCTGCTGCGTGAGGTCGTTGTCCTCGCGCAGATCGCGTAATCTTGTATAATGTTGCATAAATATCCGCTCCCGATATGTCAAAAGTCACAGATATTATACCACATTTGTTGTTATATATTGACAAAGTTCCACATTTGTGATATTATTGTTTTATAATAATACAAATGTGGTATTTTACTACATTTGTTGTCATTCTTATTTAGGAGCAGATAATTATGAGTTCTATCATTGTTGGTTCAGTTGCAACAGGACACTATGAAAGCCAATGGACAGGAAGCGGATACGGTAACGAATGGGTTGGGGGTGCCAACAGCGCGGGAGGGGTATCCGTTAAGTTCAACGTAAAAAACACTTCGGACAAAATCATCAAATATCTCAGGTTTTCGTTGATGCCGTATAACCGCGTGAATGATTTTGTCGGTTCGTCTATACCCCATCAGAACAATTCGGTTTTTATTTATACCGGACCTCTGTATCCCGATAGGCTTCATAAAATGGTTTTTGAAAATGCATGGTACAATAACACGATCGTCGGAGCGATAATAGAGTGGGTCGAGATCGAATACATGGACGGAACTAAGGAACAAATATCCGGGAATAATATAACCGTTGAAACATATCTTGGCGAGATGACTCCTGCCGTTAAAACAATAATACTAGTGGCGATTGTAGTTATTGCTCTCTTAGCTTTATTGTGTTTGGCATTCTATTTCGATTTATAACTGAGTTTAATCATGTAACCAGCTATAGTAAACACCTCCGTATCATGGGATACGGAGGTGTTTTGTGCTTTTTCTTCATGTGCGGATGCTCCCGCTGCGGTGAGTGAAGGTCTTGACACCGTCGGGGGCTGTAAGGTTTCCCCTCCGCACGAAACGCCGCTTTATCTCGGTATGAGTATCAGGCGTTTTCGGAAAGAGCCTTTTCTACTGCCTGCGCAAGCTGATCGGCACAGGATGTGCCCCTGTTGTTACAATCGTTGCCCTTGAGGAGGCGTACTGCTTCTTTGGCGCTGTGTCCCTCAAGCAGCGTGCCTATGGCTTTAAGATTTCCATTGCAGCCGCCCAGAAAGCTGACACCGTACAGCTTGCCGTCCACTAAGTCAAAGCTGATCTGCCTTGCACAAACACCATGTGGTGTATAGGTAAAAGTTGCCATATCATATCCTCCTTTCAGAACCCTCAGCGAAGATGACCTTCTGCCGCCCGAGCCCGCATTTTCGGCGTTATAACGCCATTTTACGCAATGCGGGGAGCGTCTTCGCTTTTGTTCCCTGTATTTAACATTATATCATATTCTAACGAAAAAATCAACATCACATTTGGCTCGGAATACAATTTTATGCGCAGGTATTGCAAATTATCTGCAAATATGTTATAATAATTATGTATAAATAAAACCAAGACCCGAAGGAGGGAGCAATATGAGTCTGATAGTACCTATGCTTACAAGAGCCGCTATCGGCAGAAACGATCTTATAAATAATTACGGTGCCACTTCGTTTGTACAGCCGCCTATAAATGACCTCAACGGTCTGATGAACAGACCCACCATGAGCAGCATGATGGGCGGAGGAATGATGGGCGGCGGCATTCCCGGCATGGGTATGGGCGGCTCGATGATGGGCAGCGGAATGGGCATGGGTATGCCCGGCATTAATTCCAGCTCTGTCGGCGGCTTTGTCACGGGCGCAGCTGTCGGTGCGGTAGCCATGAACGTTATGCAGAACGGCGGGCTCAACGGTGCCAACAGTATCGACCATCCTCAGCAGAACAATATGCAGAACGGCGGCTATAACAACGGTCAGCCGCAGAATAATTACCCCAACAATAACTACAACAACGGGCAGCCACAGAACAATTATCCCAACAATAATTACAACAACGGTCAGCCGCAGAATAATTATCCCAACAATGGCTACAACAACGGACAGCCGCAGAACAACTACCCCAACAATGGCTACAACAGCACTCAGCCGCAGAATAATTTCCCCAACAATAACTATAACAGCACACAGCCACAGAATAATTTCCCCAACAATAACTACAACAGCACACAGCCGCAGAATAATTTCCCCAACAATGGCTACAACAGCGGTCAGCCGCAGAATAATTTCCCTAACAATGGCTACAACAGCACACAGCCCCAGAATAATTATCCCAACAATAACTACAACAGCGGTCAGCCACAGCGTAACGGCGACCCGCTGAATGACCTCTTTGCGCCTCCGCCGCAGCCTGTGAGAAATACTCCGCAGAACAACGGACAACAAGGACAGAACAACTGGGAACCCGTTCGCAATACTCCCACTGCGGGACAGGGCACCAACTACGGCGTGCAGCAGCCTGTAAACAACGCGCCTGCGGCTTATGCTTCGTCACCTCAGCAGGTGCAGCCCACTGTAAGGCGCAACCGTGTCGAGCCCACAGGCGACAGGCTTTCAAAGGGACAGAAGTACTCCATAAAAGACCGCGACGGCAACCCTGTCAACGAGCTGAAGATCTGTCTTGGCTGGGATATCAAGGACGGCAGATGCGAGCTTGACGCTTCTGCATTCATGCTGGCAGAAAACGGCAAAGTACCCGGAGATGAGTGGTTCATCTTCTACGGACAGCCTGACAGCCCCGACAACGGCGTTCATTACAAGGTATTCAAGGACGACCCGAGATCTCCCGATGATGCCGCCATAGAACTCGACCTCACCCGCGTTGACCAGCGTGTGCAGAAGATCGAGTTTGCGGTGACGATATACGAAGCCTCACGAAATGCACTGCATTTCGGCATGGTGCAGAACCTTTATGCAAGGATAGTGGATCGCCGCACCAACCGCGAGATCGCCAGCTTTACGCTGGACGAGTGCTATTCCACAGTCACCGCAATGGTGCTGGGCGAGCTTTACCGCTACAAAGGCGAGTGGAAGTTCAATGCAGTAGGTTCGGGCGTAAACAAGGATCTTGCCGAATTCTGCGGGATATACGGCGTAGCGCTTGAATAGTGCAATATAAAAGGAGATATAGATTATGGTAATATTTGAAACAGTCAACGAGCTTTGCCTGAAGATCACCTGCCGCGGCGGCGGAGATTTCATCTACACCAAAGCAGGCGCTTTTGTAGGCGGTGAATGTATCGGTCAGAAGAACTACACTTTCACAAAGGTGATGCTGGGACCTCAGGAAAACTTCGGTCAGGCACTGCTGGGACAGTTAGCAAGGCGTGTCACAGGTGAGAACCTGCCGCTGATGAAGGTGGATTTTCAGGGCGACAGCGTGACCTATTACGCCAACGATCAGCAGCACGTTGTTGTATACAAGCTGGAACCCAACGAGACTATCTCTATCGAGAGTGAGAATATATTAGCTTTCTCACGCGAATGCAAGTACGGCGTGCGCTTTCTCGGACAGGGCGTTATCTCGCAGAAGGGTCTTGCCACCTCCACACTGACAGGACAGGGCAATGATTCCTTTGTGGCTATCCTCGTTGACGGCAACCCGCTGGTACTCAGCAACATACAGTCAGGCAGCACACTGGAAGCCGACCCCGACGCAACTGTATGCTGGATAGGTGCCGACCCCACACTGAGGACGGATATATCCTGGCGTAACTTCATCGGTCAGAGTTCGGGCGAATCGTATATGTTCGAGTGGCCGCCTCAGGCTCCCGCAACTGTAATAATCCAGCCTCAGGAACGCGCATCGGGTGTGGACGTTTCAATGGACGGCAGCCGTTCGGGTTCGCGTCCGTCGGCTCAAAGAAGGATATACTAAAATTATAATCCCGCAGAATACAGCATTCTGCGGGATTTTTTTATGCCTATATGCAAAAAGAGCCACCCAAAGCGGGTGGCTCTCATTTTCATCATATCAGGAATCACTGATCGTCTTCGTCGTTCTTCCTGCGTTTGATAGCGAGGAAGCACAGACCAACTGCTGCTGCGAATTCTGCTGCATTTACCAGAACTCTTGCACCTGTGTTGGGGTTGCCCGTACCTGTGCCTGTCGCTGTAGAAGTGGTCGCACCTGA
>NZ_CAMHRZ010000157.1 GCF_946187255.1 uncultured Ruminococcus sp. | reverse complement strand
AGAGGGAAATGAAAAGGAAAATGGAAGGGGACTGTCAGGAAGAGAAGAATAAATTAGAAGAAGAAAGGAAAAAATTAAAAGAAATGAAAAAAGAAAGATTAGAAGAAATTGAAAGACAAAAAAATTTAAGACATAATAACGGAGCAAATGAGACTATCTCAAATCAAGGGAGAAATAATTCTAATTTAATATCTGACCAATTGTATTGACATTTTAAAACAAACATTGTATAATATATAAGAACGGTGGAAACGGTATGGGCTGTTGGGTATAGCGGCCATCTAGGAGTATGGTACCGTAATTTGCTAAGGAAGGATTGATTATTTTGGCAAAGAAGAAGGAAGAAAGTACAAATGAAAAGATAGTCCGTTTGTACAAAGAGGGTTATAGTTTTGACGAGATATCCCGCACGATGGATATCCCCAAAAACAATATAATCGGAATAGTTGAGAAGTATTTCCCCGATTATCAGAATTATGAACAACCTCAGATCGATCACAGTGTGGTCGAGGATAAGGACAAGGCTGCCAAGGGCAAATTCCCCGGCGTTCCTTTCCTTAAAAGAGGCGGTAAGAGTGAACCCGAGAAGGTCACTATAAATCTTGAGATGAATGAAGAAGGCTTTGTTGACAAGACAAGCGGACAGATCGCAAAGATGCTCAAGAATGGCAGAGGTGTCAGTGATATCGCGGAGTTTTTCAATAAAACAAAGGCTGATGTTGTCGCAGTACGCGAGGTAATGGATGAGCATTTCAAGAGGGTAGAGGCTCACAAGAAGCCCGAACCACCCAAGCCTGTTGATCCCGAGCCAAACAAGTTCAGCAATTTTGCAACAGGTCTTGAGGATGAACAGCCTAAGGCTACAAGACCCAAGTACACTCCGCCTACATATTCCAAGCGCGATGATCCCAAGCCTGTTTCTGCATCCTACGGTCTTGCGGATAACAAGCCCGCAGAGGATACTGCTGCTGTTACCGAGAATACCGATGTTGCAGAGGATACAAAGGTAAACGATACTGTTGTTGATACCACAGTTACAGAAACTGTAAGCGAGCCTGTAGTAGAGTCTATCGGCGGCGATGCCATCGATGAGGCTGAGATGCTGAGAAAGATCGTTGAGGAAGCTAATCTTCCTCCTATAATAGAGAAGGATAAGAAAGAGGATCACAAGGTCAGCCTTGTGCCCGACGATGATAATGGTTCTTCAAGCACTGTTCCCGTTGAGGAGCATAAGGTAAGTCTTGTTGACGATGATATCAGCATGGAGGTCCTGGAAATACCTTCGATAGATGCTGTCAGCCCCGAAGAGATCGAAAAGGAGCTTAAAAAGGCACCCGATCCGGTTGAGGAGATCCCCGAGATCGGAATTGATAATATTACCGAGGAAGTAACCGAGGAAGTGAAGGAGGTTTATCCGGGCATGAGCGCTTTGGAGAAAATGAAGCAATTTGCGCAGGAGCAGATCGCACTTAATAACAAGAAGATCGAGGAATTGAAGAGCAAGAAGACAGATGCTGAGAATAACGCATTTGACAGCAATACCAAGGTCGAGGCAATGAAGAAGGAGATCGAGGATATGCAGGCTAAGCTGCTGATCCTGATCGACGAGAAGGACAAGGCAGGCAAGGTAGTAAGCGATATCAATGATGAGATCGAAGCTATCAACAAGGAGAATGCTGATTACAGCACCTATCTCTGATCTGATAAAGAACAACGACTCCGTCTGTTTTCAGGCGGAGTTTTTTGTGAGGTGACAGTATGCTTTCAACAAAATCGGGATACAGGTATATCGCAGATATATTTCTCCCGAACCGATGCGCTCTCTGCGGAAAGGTGATAGTCTGGGACAGGCTGATATGTACCGATTGCGGAAATGATCTTCCCGAGACCTTTGAGGGTTCACTGGCGATAGGGAATACCGTCTTCGCGGTGGGGGTATTCTATTATGAGGGAAATATCTCAAAGCTGATATACGGCTTGAAGCATGGCAGGGCTGTCTTTAATTTTGCCGAACTGGGCGCTGAGATGATAGCCGAAAGACTGCGAAAGCGCGGTATAGCGGATAAGATAGATATCGTCACCTGTGTCCCGATGCACCGCAGCAAAGTCATTGCCAGAGGCAGGGATCAGGCGGCGGTGATAGCTAAGTTTACTGCCGACAAGCTGGGCAAGCCCACAGATCTTCGTCTGCTGCGCCGCAGTAAGGATAAGACCGAACAGCACAAGTTATCCGAAAAAAGCGAACGTACCGCTCATGCGCAGGCAGTCTATTCCGCCGCCAAAGGGCACGCGGATATAAGCGGAAAAACAGTGCTTATCTGTGACGATGTGATAACAACGGGTTCGACTGTATCCGCCTGTGCCGCACTGCTGCTTTCGATGGGCGCTGAAAAAGTCTATGCCGGAAGTATAGCTGTGTCCGAATATTACAAGGAATACGAAAACAAAGAATATATAGAAGTCTGAAACGGTATCTCATACAGTACATCGCTTTTTTTGTTATGTTCTATGATCCCCTTTGCTGACATATTATTTAGCAAAAGGGGTGTGAACGATGTATAGAATCGACAAGGAAAGAGCTGTGCTTTTCGGAGAATATCTTGTCAGCCGCAAGTCAACGGTCAGGGCTACCGCTAAAGCGTTCGGAGTATCAAAATCAACGGTACACAAGGATCTCACCGAACATCTGCCTGAGATATCTTCCGCACTGTATGAGCAGGTGCGGGAAATACTGGAAGAAAATAAGGAACAGCGTCATATCAGAGGCGGGCTGGCAACAAAGCACAAGTATGAGAATAATGCCAAAAAGCAGCCCTCTTGTTGACAATATACATAAAATGAAGTATAATTACAGTATATGAAGATCAGTCATTTTTAAGGTGATATATATGACGATAGTTTATGGTTTTATGATACTTGCACTGCTGTTTTCAGCGGGAAGTATGCTGGGCTGGACGCTGGAGGTCTTCTATCGCCGTTTCAAGCCAACAAACAAGGAAAGGGTATGGATAAATCCCGGCTTTCTTTCGGGACCGTGTTTGCCGCTTTACGGCTTCGGACTAACAGCCCTTTATCTCATGGCGGGACTTGAACGTTTTATACCGATAGATGATGCTTATCTGCGCAAAGGCGTGCTTTTCGCTTTTATGGCGGCGGCAATGACTTTTATCGAGCTTATCGCAGGCGAGCTTTTTATTATCAAGCGTCATCTGAAGCTGTGGGATTATTCCGAGCTGCGTTTCAATTACAAGGGTATAATCTGCCCGCGCTTTTCCTTTTACTGGGCGCTTCTTGGGGCGGGATATTATTTCTTCATCCATCCGCGTATCCTTTCGGGACTTGAATGGTTCTCGCATAATCTGCTGTTCTCCTTTGTGATAGGTTTCTTCTATGGTATACTAACCCTAGACCTTGTCCATTCATTCAGTTTGACGGCTAAGATAAAGGCGTTCGCTGAGGAGAATGAGATGATAATACGCTACGAGGAGCTCAAAAAGCATATCCGTAATGAGGCTGAGAGAAAGCGCGAAAAGTACCGTTTCCTCAATGCTATGCATACTGAGAGGGAGCTTCTCGATGAGCTGAGAGCATACATGGAAAAACAGCTTGAACAGGCAAAGCACGGAAGGATAAACGATCTGATCTCCATGCGCCGCAGTAAATGACTGTAAAATAAGATACTTATATGCAGTACCCGAATTTGAGGTGCTGCATTTTTTTATTGAAGAAATTGCATTATTTTAGATTAATACTATTGATTTTTTTGTTGAAATGGTGTATAATAAACAATAATAATATAATTCATAAAAGAATGGAGGTAAGATCATGGATAGACCAACAGAACTGGCAGTTATCACAGCGGGGATAAACGAAGAATATCAGCGCGGTGTGCTGGAGGGTATAAACGAGTATGCCAGAGCCAATGAGATCAATATTTCTTGTTTTTCAGCATTCAGCGGAGTGATCTCCGACAGGGGATTCGATGTGGGAGAGAACAATATCTACAGCCTGATAAACTATAAGATGTTCGACGGCGTGATACTCATGATAAATACGATCGCTGATGTGGATATAAAGAACAAGCTCGTTACAAATATCAAGGCATCTTCACTTCCTGCGGTGGTCTTTGACTGTGATGATTATCCGCAGTTCCTCAATGTTACCATCGATAATAAAAAGGCAATGTCCGAACTGGTGAGGCATATTATCGAGGTTCACGGTGCAAAGGATATATGCTTTATATCAGGTCCCAGAAGCAACCCCGAAGCAAACGAGAGATTCACAGCCTACTGTGAGGTGCTGGAGAGCGAGGGCATAGGTGTAAACGAGAAGAATGTTTATTTCGGTGATTTTCGCGGAGAATGCGGCAAATACGCTGTTAGGAAGCTGCTGGCAAACGGCAGGGATCTTCCCGATGCTATCGTATGCGCAAATGACGCAATGGCGCTTTTTGCAATAAGGGAGCTTGAAAGCCGCGGCGTTAAGGTGCCTGAAGATGTTATCGTTACAGGCTTTGATAATACATACAACGCCCGTCAGCATTTCCCTGCGCTCACCACCGTTAACAGACCGCTTTCTGAGGCAGGTCAGGCAGCCTGTGATATGATAATGAATGCTATCAGCGGCAAAAGCTGGGAAAAGACACGCAGACTGGAAGCGGGACCTGTATTTTCCGAGAGCTGCGGATGTGTCAATCCCGAGATCGCGGAGATAAATATGTTCCGCAGGAACGCATTCAATGTAATGTCGCGCAATCTCAGCTATGTAAGGCTGCTGAATATACTCACCTCCGATCTTGATGAAGCGGACACTGTTGAGGAGTGCATGAGGATCATCGCCAACAAGGCGAACGAACTTGACTGCGAGAGGATATGTATATGCCTTTGCGATGACTGGTTAAGTTCATATTCCGTAAAGAATGAGAATTCGCTCATACACGGGTATACGCCCACGATGTCAGCACCGCTGATATGGAACAAGGGAGAGGTCATCGATGTCAAATGCTTCCGCAGCTCAAATATGGATCCCCGAAACTATACCACAGGCGGAAATATAAGCTATTATCTGCCCCTTCATTTCAGGGAGAGGTGCCTGGGCTACATTATAATATCCAACGGCGATTTCCCGACTAACAGTATGGTCTGTCATACCCTTGTCATGACCATAAGCCAGAGCCTTGAAAATATCCGCAGGATCATCAACCTGAATTGTGTCATCGATGAACTGGATAAGATGTATGTTATAGATCCGCTCTGCAATATCTATAACCGAAACGGCTTCATACGCGCCGCTGATAGTATGTTCAACGAATGTAGGATACTCAGTCAGAAGATCCTCATATCCTTTGTGGATATGGATGGTCTTAAATATGTCAATGACACCTACGGTCACAGCGAGGGCGATTTTGCCTTGAAGACCCTTGCCAAGATAATAAGTGACTGCTGTGATGAGAATATGATCTGTGCCCGTTTCGGCGGTGACGAATTTATTATACTCGGACTTAATGCCGAGGAGGAAGATGTGGTGAGATTTGAGTCAGC
Organism: uncultured Ruminococcus sp.; assembly: GCF_946187255.1. Classification (GTDB taxonomy): domain Bacteria; phylum Bacillota; class Clostridia; order Oscillospirales; family Ruminococcaceae; genus Hominimerdicola. Next base: position 2,312 of record NZ_CAMHRZ010000157.1, on the reverse strand, counting down.
TGTCATTGACCGCATCGAACATATCAACAAGCTGACAGGCAAGCCTTACCGTGTGGAGGGCAGTATAGGTTCCCTCGTCACACGCATCTCGGACGATATGACGCTGTTCAAGCTGATAACCAAGGCTGACGAGATAATGTACTCGCAGAAAAAGCGCAGGCGCAATTCGCCGTATCTCAGAAGATAATGATAATAAGCCCCCGGGAGATACCGTTCTCCCGGGGGCAGTTCTTATCATGTTGTTATGTATTATCTCTTGTGGAAGCCGACTATCTTCACGACAGACAAAGGCTCGCCGCCGCTGTCCGTAACTCTTACTATATATGTGCATACCGACCTGCCGTCCTTGACAAGCTCGGTCTCTGCGAATATCTTGTCGGTCTTCGGCACACCGATAAAGGATATATCGGAGTTGAGAGAGACCGTGTCCTGCTTTTCGTGATTTGAAGCGACAGCAAATGCAAAATCCGCCAGCGTGAAGTATACTCCGCCCATTATCCCGCCGACTGCATTCCTGTGTCTTTCGGTGAGTACAAGGCTGACCTTTGCGTATCTGTCACCCACTTCTTCTATGTAAGCGCCTGTATCCGCAGCGTATAGGTCATGGCTGAAATATTCTCTTATCTCGTTAAGATCTGTCATTTACTATTCTCCTCATCAGCAAAGTGCAGGAACTCATCTCTTATCATCCTGCCCGAATCTTTCAGATCGCTGTCCTCCCAGTTCGACAGCTTTGTGCAGCCCTTGGCAAAAACAGCACAGGTATCTCCGCTGTTTGAGAGACACCAGCTGATACAGCTGAGTCCCGCAGAGTCTATCAGATCGAACCAGGCATTAGCCTCCTCGACATCGATATCGCCCTTTCCGCTTGCTTCACAAAGGTTGAATTCATTTATGAATACGGGCAGCTTTGCTTTAACACAGCGGTCAAGTCTTTGCCTGAGAGTGCGCTTGTGGGTAGCTGCATAGAAATGCAGTGAATACATGACATTACTGTGCGCAAGAGGCTGATCCAGTGCGCAGTGGATATCCTGCGACCAGTTGGGTGTACCCGTGATTATCAGCGAATCGGGAGAATTCTTTCTTATTATCGGGATTATCCTGTCCGCGTACTCCCTTACCCTTGCCCATGTACCGCTTCCGTTGGGCTCGTTGCATATCTCGTATATTACATTGTTCTTATCAGCGAACCGAGCCGACATATCCGCAAAGAATTCTTCTGCCTCGTCAACATAAACCATAGGATCCTGATCGCTGAGGATATGCCAGTCAATGATGACATACATATCCAGCCCTTCTGCGATATTTACGCCTTTCTCGATTATCTCTTTCAGGTGTTCTTTATCGCCGCCCATGCAGTACCCCCTGAATTCGGCAGTATACATGGTGATCCTTATACAGTTGGTCTTCCATTCCTTTTTCAGCGCCCTGAATGTTTCCTCACAGACATATTCCGGGTGCCATGCTATACCATGAGTGGACATACCGAACAGTCTTACAGGCTTTTCGCCGTCAGTCAGTCTGCCTTCGATCACCTTTAGTTTTTTCAACATAATATCCCCCCCTATATGAAAACAATTATTGCCTAATTTCCACCATTATAATTATAAGCTAATAATGTGAAATCCTTGTGTGAGACATATTAACAAAGTGTTATTAAATGCTGCGTGTGTATTTTCACGCGGGAAGTTCCGCATAATGATAGCCCCGCATTCTGTGCCTGACAGAACGCGGGGCTTTTGAGAGTAATATTATATTATGAAGTGATCAGTTGTTTTTATTCTCCGCACTGATGGGAGCTATCTCAAATATGAACTTGACTTCGCCCTCTGTATCCGATGCTTTGCCCGAGAAATTGTCATACTCATTGCTTGCATCCTTAAGTGCGTCAAGTCTGTCTATCAGGGGAGTGATATCATCGTTGTAAGCGTTGATTATCTTGTCGATGCCCTCGCGGCGGAATTTCTTCATGCCGTCGTTGAGTTCCTTTGCACCGTCCTCCAGCTTCTTTGTGCCGTCTTTCAGTTTGCCGGATCCTTCGCTGAGGGAAGTTATACCCGCATAGAGCGTGCCGCTGCCGTCAGAGAGCTGTGCCGCACCTTCGTAAAGCTGTTCACTGCCCTGTGAAACGGAGTATGTGCCGTCTTTGAGCGACTCTCCGCCAGCCCACAGTATACCGAGACCGTCATCCAGTGCGGACGCACCCGATGAAAGCTGTCCCAGTCCGTCCTTCAAAGAACCCATGCCTGTATCAAGGTCGCAGGAACCTGTGTGTGCGGAGGTTATGCCTGCTGAAAGTTCATGCATACCTG
>NZ_CAMHRZ010000156.1 GCF_946187255.1 uncultured Ruminococcus sp. | reverse complement strand
AAAGCTATTTTGTTGGATTGAAGATTAAAAACTACCCATAGTTCACGCTTACATTATCAAGCGACATCTGTATAGCGGTGCGGACGTTTATATCGTCAAGCCCTTTTACATCATCATTCAGTGCGATAAATTCCGTTACGAAATCGAAATCGGACACTTCGCCCGTGATCCCGTCCGACTGTGAAAGCTCCAAATACGAAGCCGCATCAAGTGTCTCGGAACCTATGATAAAATCTACCTCGCCCGCTTTCATGGCTGCGACCTTCGTTTCGGGGATTATTTTGACCGTAAAGCTGTCCGCATCGGGAGCTTCGCCCCAATAATACGGGTTTCTAACAAAGGTGTATTCGGTAGCGGTATCATTGACGCTCTCAAACATATACGGACCTGTGCCGGGAGTGTGCTCCATAAGGTATTCGTCGTTTGCCGAGCCGTCCTCATTGAAAGCGGCGGAAGAAAGGATACCCCTCGGCATCACCATTGAAATATCGTTGAGCACATTGTAGTAGGGGCGTGACAGGTGGAAAGAAACCGTGTAGTCATCATCTGCCGTGACCTCTGTTGTCAGCATATCCAGCTGTCCGTAGTTGGTGCTTGCACCAAGTGTCGGACGCATATTGTCGAAATACAGCTTTACTGCCTGTGCGTTGAAGTCCGTACCGTCGTTGAATTTTACGCCCTCACGCAGCTTGAATGTGTAGGTCAGACCGTCCTCCGAAACGCTCCATTCGGTGGCAAGGCAGGGAACATATTCGCCGTCCTTGTATTTTACGAGCGGTTCGTAGAAATTGTTTGCATAATAAGCATTCTCGTATACCATAACTGCCTGTCCGAAGCCCATAGAAAACGGTGCGCTCTGTGCGATAGATATGCTCTTGTTACCGCTATCTGCTCCGTCTTGGGGCGTTTCGGCAGATGTACCTGCCTCGGATGAAGTTGCCGTACTGTCTGAATTCTGAGCTTCACTTCCGCAGCCTGCAAGCATTGTCATCGTCATCAAAAATGCGAGGATAAGCGTTGTTTTTCTTTTCATAAAATTACTCCTTTACTATATGTATAAGGCTTGCCGTTTGTATTCGGCTGCCTTTACAAGCTCTTTTGAATAGTCCTCCTTGAGATCAAGAAAACTTGTTGGTCGTTCAAGCGTTTCAATGACTTTGCCGAAACGCATGACATATATCCTGTCAGCCATATACATAGCCGTATCAAGATCGTGGGTGATGATGAGAAAACTGATGTGCAGTTTTTTCCGCAATTCTTTCAGCATTGATAATATCTGCTTTCTCAGTGTGACATCTAGTCCGCTGAAGGACTCATCGAATATTATGTGCTGCGGCTCTGCGGCAAGCGCACGGGCGATGCACAGCCTTTTCTGCTGTCCGCCCGAAAGCTCCGATACCTTGTTTTTCAGCCTGTCACGCGGAAAATGTACCATGTCCGTCAGTTCCGATATGCGCTCTCGTCTTTGCGGTCTTCCCATTTTCAGCAGCAGCTTCAACGGCTCATCAAGCACCTGCTCTGCTGTCTGATGAGGGTCGAGGGAGCTTGCAGCGTCCTGCATAACAAGCTGAACGTTCCTGCGTGTGGCTTTGGCGGTGCGGCGGCCTATGGAAGTGCCGTCAAGCAGTATCCTGCCTGTATCGGGTCGTTCGATATAGGAAAGCATTCGCGCAAGGGTGCTTTTTCCGCTGCCGCTTTCGCCGACAATCACCGTGACCGAATCATCGGATATCGTGATCGATATGTCATCAACGGCGGTTTGAAAGCCGTATCTTTTAGTTATGTTTTCCGCTTTCAGCATATACCCTCCCGAAACAGAAGACTAGCCTGTGCAAGCTGCTTTGTGTAGTCCTGCGCCGGGCTTTTGAACACATCGAGAGTTTTTCCCTGCTCGATGATACTGCCAGACTTCATGACGGCGACCTTATCACAAAGCCTCGCCGCAACACCGAAATCATGGGTGACAACTATCATCGACATACCCTCTTTCCGCAGCCGTTCAAGTTCGCATAATATCATGTATTCGCTTGCAGCATCGACCGCTGTGGTACATTCGTCCGCAATGATAAGCTCGGGGCTTTGCAGTATCGTAAGTGCTATCATGACCCTTTGCAGCATACCGCCCGAAAGCTCGTCGGGATAGCTGTTCGTTATCTTCTTCATATCGGGCAGATTTACGTTTTTCAGCGCGATGTCGAGCCGTTCGTAAAACTCCTGCTTCGCCTTTTTTTCTTTAACATCAAATCCCATTTCTATCTGCCTGCCCAAGCGTATCATCGGTGCAAATGCCGTCATGGGGTTCTGCGTTATCATGGCTATCTGCCGTCCACGATAGCCTTTCGGGAGCTTTGCATTTCTGCCGAGTATCTCTTGTTCTTTCCATCTGATACTGCCGCTCATGTTGAATACCCGTTTGTTCAGCAGCTTCATTATTGCCTTGCTCGTCAGACTTTTCCCGCTGCCGCTTTCACCGATAAGACCGAGCGATTCGCCCTTTCCGACCTCAAAGCTGATACCCTTTACCAGCTGTTCTTTTGTGGAACGTGCCGTTATTTCAAGACCGTTTACTTTCAGCATATCAGCCCTCCCTCGGGTCGCAGATGTCGCGCAGCGCTTCACCGAAAAGATTGAAGCCTGCCGCCGCAAAGAGTATGCAAAGTCCGGGATATAGGATAAGTTCGGGGTGACTGAATATCAGCTTATTGGCATTTACCAGCATAGCGCCCCATTCCGCAGTACCCGTTTCAAGTCCCATCCCGAGGAATGCATAGCTCGATATCATGATGATAACTCCCGAAAGCCCCGTGCTGTACAGCACCAGCAGATGTGGGAATATATTCGGTATGATATGTTTCATGATGATGCGTATCTCCGAACACCCCGACATTCGGCAGGTTATGATATACGGCTTTGACTTTTCTCGCAGAACGTAAGTCCGCACCACCTGTGCATTCCACACCCACATAGCTATAACGATCGAAACAACTATACTCAAAGCCTTTGATTCAAAAATTCCCACAAGCGTCATCGCCACAAGAAAGGGCGGAAGCGCCATAAAGATATTTGATATGATAACAAACATTTTATCGACTATACCGCCGATATATGCGCATACAGTCGCAAGCAGAACGCTTATCACCGCAATTGCCGCTATGGTCGGCAAAGCTATTGACATTGATATCCTCGCACCGTAAATAAGCCTTGAAGCGATACATCTGCCCATATCGTCAGTACCCAGAGGATACTGCTGTGACGGCTCGGCAAATTTAATCATTATATTCACTTTGTTCGGGTCGTTCGGCGCAAGGTGAGGTGCATATATCACAGCAATCATCACGGCAAGCATCATCAGCAGACCGATGACCGCCTGCGGCTTGCGAAGTATTTTACCTGTCATACGCACGCTCCTTGGGGTTCAGGATAGTATTGATGACCTCTGCGAGAAAATTCACGGCAACAAATATCACCGCTATCACAAGCACACAGGCGTTGATCGTCACCGTGTCTCTCGAACCGAGTGCAGTCACAAGCATTGAGCCAACACCGGGGATAGAAAATACAAACTCGATCATTGCACTTCCTGCGATAGTGAAGCCGAAGCTCTGTCCGAGCAAAGTCACCAGCGGCGGCAACGCATATCTGCTGACCATTCCCGCTATTTTTCTCTCGGAAATACCCCTCGCCCTTGCATACATTACAAAATCACTGTTGTAGCCCTCAAGCAGTGATGAACGGAACACACGAATATTTGCCGATGCTGTCGGTATGGCTATCGCAAGAGATGGCAGAACATAATCTTTCAGATCATCCGCACCCATGATACTAAACAACGGAAGCTGTACCGCAAAGACTAACATCAGCATAAACCCTATCCAGTAATTCGGGACGGACATACAAACTATCCCGAAAAGATAGATAGTCTTGTCCGCAAAGCCGCCCTTCCGTGAAGCCGAAAGCACCCCGAGAGGTATGCTCAGCAGTGCCGTGAAAAGCAGTGATATGAACGCCAGCGTGACCGTAGGTTTTAATGAAGCCGTTAGCTCGTCAATTATCGGTTTTCCTGTATTGTAGGAATTCCCGAAATCGCCCTTTATCGCCTTGCCGAGCCAGCTGATATATTGCTGTGCGAAAGGCTTGTCAAGTCCAAGCTCATGCCTGACCTCGGTTATCTGCTCGGCTGTCGGACGTGTGTATCTTCTCACCGCAAGCGCCTGCCCTGCGTCAACGGGTGAAAGGCTAGTGTAAAAGAATGTCAGCAGAGTCACCCCTAAAAGCACGACTGTAAGCATGATAAGTCTTGATACGATACGCTTTATCATGCGTTCTGCCCCGCGATATGCCAGCTTTCAGCCTGCTCGCGCTGTCTGATAAAACGCGAGTAAATGCCCTCCTGCTTTTCAAGCTCGGCATGAGTTCCGTGCTGAACTATATGCCCGCTGTCAAGCACAAGTATCTGATCGGCTTTGCGGACGGTTTTCAGCCTGTGGGCTATCATGATGATGGTCTTGTCTTCCATGAGCGCTTCGATAGCCGCTTGCAGTCTGTCTTCATTTTCGGGGTCAACGTTTGCTGTGGCTTCATCAAGTATGATGATAGGGGAGTCTTTGAGTATCGCCCTTGCGATGGAAAGCCGCTGACGTTCGCCGCCCGAAAGGGAAGTACCGCCCTCTTCAAGCACCGTGTCATAACCGTTAGGCAGCTGCATTATAAAGTCGTGACAGCAAGCCTTTTTTGCGGCTTCCACTACCTGCTCGTGTGTGGCGTTCGGAAAACCGAATTTTATATTGTTCTCCACCGTATCGCTGAACAGATACACATTCTGAAAAACCATGCTGATATTTTTCATCAGGCTGTCAAGCGTAAACTCGCGGACATCGTTGCCGCCTATGGTCACCCGCCCGCTGTTTACGTCCCAGAAATGAGCTATCAAACTGCACATGGTAGTCTTTCCCGAACCCGAAGGACCTACGATAGCTGTTGTGGTCTTCTCTTTTATGTCAAAGGATATGTTATCGAGTATCTTTCTTTCGCCGTAGGAGAAATCCACATTTTCAAATGCAATATCATGGCTTGTAAGCGAGATGCTCTTGCCGCCCTCGTCCATAACGGGAACATTGTCTGTTTCGTTCGCCTTGTCGATAGAGCTTTCCGCGATTCGCAAGGTCGCAATACTGATACCCGCGCTTTTCATCTGCTCGAACACCATAAAAGATGCCACGAACATCATGACCGCATCTGCAAGCTCCATTGAGCCGTTTTTGTAAAGAACAGCGCTTACTATCATTATGATGACCGCAAACAGGTTCAGCACTATCTGCTGAAAGATCTGATAAGGAGTCATCTGTTTTTCGATGGCTAGGTTTTTGTCACAGCTTTTTTCAATCGCACTTTTCACCGCACTGTCAGAGGTTTCACCCAGATGAAAGCTCTTTATAACGCTGATACCCTGCACGGCTTCAAGCACCTTTTCAACGACCGTTTCCTGCGCACGCTGTCTTTCGGGAGCGCCTTTTCGGGAGTGCTTTTCCTGCAATGAAGTAGTCCAGATAAAAGCTGCCATACCGATAAAAACGATGATCCCGATACGCCGGTCGAACAGCAGCACCGACAGTGCAAATACCACCGAATTGATAAAACCGCCAAGTATGGTAACAAGCACGACGGGGGCTGTGTTTTCCACATCGGTCAGGGTGGTAGTGGTTATCGCAGTCATCTGTCCGGGATTGTTCTTGCTGAAATATCCCATCGGAACAGTCCTCAGCTTATTGCCTATGGAAATACGCTTGTTTGCCACCATGAAATAGCCTGCGTGAACGCGCTGTAACTGCGAATAGGTGTTGAGAACTATCCGCCCGATAACGCTTACCGCCATTATCCCGAAGGCATACAAAGCATTTATTTTCGACCTATCCTCGCCCGTCAGTGCTTTGAGTATCACAAACACCGCCGCAAACTGCAAGGCGTAGAATACAGAGTGCAGAAGTGCAAGCACTATAGAAGTCTTAATATTTTTCTGCTCGCTGCCCGCGAAGTCCCATATCTTTCTGAATGCGCTTATCATTCTGCCGCACCTCCTTTTGTGCCTGTGTGAGCCTGCCACATACTGCGGTAAAGCTCTGAGTTTTCAAGCAACTCTTTATGTTTGCCATGCGCGGCAACAGCACCATCATTCATGACGATGATATTATCCGCATCGGTAATAGTAGACAGCCTGTGCGCGATGACGATGACAGTCTTTCCCTGTACCAGCTTAGCAATAGCGTTCTGGATAACAGCCTCGTTTTCAGGGTCGATATATGCAGTTGCTTCATCGAGAATGACTATCGGCGCATCTTTCAGCATAGCCCTTGCAATTGCGATACGCTGTCTTTCGCCACCCGAAAGATGTCCGCCCGCACTGCCGACCACAGTGTGATAACTCTTGTCAAGCCCTCTTATGAATTCGTCACAGCCTGCGGCTTTTGCGGCGGCTATGACTTCTTCGTCGGTCGCACTCGCTCTGCCCTTGCGGATATTCTCCATGACGGTTTCGTCGAACAGAAAATTGTTCTGCTCAACGTAAGCGATACGCCCCGCCTGAACTTCAAGAGGGATATCACGGACATTTCTGCCGCCTATTAGAAGTTCTCCGTCATTCACGTCCCAGAAGCCCGCAATCAGCTTGGCAACTGTTGATTTACCGCTGCCCGAAGCGCCGACAAGCGCTGTCACCTTGCCCTCGGGTATCAAAAGGCTGACATTTTTTAGTGCTTCTTTTTCATCATCATAGCTGAAAGTCACATTTCTGAATTCTATCGTATTTCCCGATATGTCCCGGTCTTTATCAGTTCTGCTTATCTCGGGGCTTGCAAGCACATCGTTTATCTGCCCCATGACCGTGCCGACCCTTGCGATGTTGTCGGTGTAATTCATAGCGGCAATCAGCGGTTCAAGCAGACCGAGTGAAATAATTATCATAGTGATAAAAGATTCTGCTGAAAGGCTTCCCGAAGAATAAAACAGAAAACCAAAGGGCAGTACCGTCAGTAAAACAGAGGGCGTTATGGCATTGTATGCCGACATCGCCCACTGTGCGCTTTTCATCCAGCCGTAGAAAAATGCGGCGTTGTCGTTGACGGCGGTTTCGTATTTTTCGTAGGAACTTTTGCTCTGACTGAACGCCTTGATGACCTCGATGCCGCCCATGTACTCAACGATAGCATTAGTCATTCTGCCGCCTATCTCCACCGACTTTCCATAATTCTCGCCGTAGCTTTTCATGGTGGTACTCATGACCGCCATGCCGACTGGTATCGTGATAAGCGAGATAAGCGCAAGCCGCCAGTCGAGAGTAAACAGGTAAATGAGCATCAGCACGGGTGCCAGCACATTTGCCGTCATTTCGGGGAGCAGATGTGCAAGCGGCACTTCTATGCCCTCGACTCTGTCAACAATAACGTCCTTGTAATATCCCGATGGCGATCCCAGTATTGTTCCCATCGGCATACGGGTCAGCTTTGAAATCAGCTTCAGACGTATCTCTTTCATCGTGAGATATGTTGCCGTATGTGATACGCCGGTTGAGATACCGTTAAATATCCCTTTAGCGATATATCCAACCGCTGCGGCAGTACACCATCCTGCAAAGAATGACAGATCTTTGTCCTCATGTCCTGTCATAGCTGTCACCATTTTTGCAACTGCAAAATACGGAACCATTCCGCATACGACCGATATAATTGCAAGTATCACCGAGCATACATATTTGTTATTGTGTGAGCCTGCATACTGCATTATAAGTGAAAACGGCGAACTTTTCTTTTCCAAATCAAACACCTCTTATTTTAGTTAGACAATACTAACTCAATGCCATATTAATAGGCAATGCCCGAAAGCACTGCCTGTTACGGATTGAACAGCTTATCCCAGCCGTGTGAGAAAAAGTCCTGAAGCTGAGATATATGTGTCTGCGCTTCTTCTTTGGTCATATCATGGCGTATGACCTCAAAAAAGCCGTACA
>NZ_CAMHRZ010000155.1 GCF_946187255.1 uncultured Ruminococcus sp. | reverse complement strand
CAGTATCAGCGAAGTGTACACAAGACTGCTGAATACCTTCTTGTACTGCTTTATTACGGTGAACTGTATTATAGGGCACATGACGGGGATAATATAAGCTATCAGAAAGCCGTCCGCCCTGTGATACAGGTTAGTTTTGTCAAAGTAATAGTAAAGATCCGTGAGCGCCGCAATGATAGCCAGCAGCATTCCGATGGCAGCAGCGTAGAGCGAAAATGTGAGCCTTTTGGGTATGGTTTTCAACTGCCCCTCGTTTTTCAGCCAGTCTTTAAGGTACAGCGTCAGTCCGAATGCCATAGCGGGAGTAAGGAAGAATACCATGAAGTTGCTGACCCTCACCATGATGCCGCTCCATTCGCCTGGTTCGCCCGCATAGATGTATGCCTTTCTGTCGAACCACAGGAGAAACAGCGCCATGATCTCCATGAGTATCAGTATGCGCTTCCTCGTTTTGGGGATAAATCGAGTGTGGAATACCAGAAATGCCAGTATACCGCAGGCACCGCAGAGCAGCAGCATGATATTCAATTGGTGTGATCTTATCAATTCAAACATATTGCATCTCTCCGTATAGTATAAGTATCAGCGGCGTGCCAGCGGGTCTTCGGGTATGTCCATTATGTTCTCGGGCAGATGTTTCATTATCAGCCTTTCAAGTGCGGTGCCGTCTATGGGTCTTGGTATACAGCCGTCGTAGCCCTTTGCGAGGTAATATGCTTCATCGGCATATCCTTTTGCCGCAATGGCGTACACGGGAGCGCCGTTGCTCCTTTTTCTCAGGTTTTCGGGATATCTGCCGTCATCATCGCTCAGTGTCGGGTCAAACAGGATGATATAGTATTTCGTATCTGGCATTTTATCCGCACATTCTTCGAGATTTGAAGCCGTTGTCACGAATACCTCAGTGGCTTTCAGCAAGCCCTTTATTACCTTGACGGTGATCTTGTCGTTGCTGACCACAAGTATATCCGCATCGGGTGCCCTGAACAGCGGCGCGTAGTTCTCAGTTACGCGGTCTTGGTGGTCGATGAAGGGTCCGATAGGCGCATGGTCGGCTATCTTCTGGGTGAGGGTCAGCACGAACTCCGTTCCCTTTCCCGGTTCGCTCTCACAGATAAGACTGCCGCCCATCAGCTCAGCAAAACGGTGGGAGATACCAAGTGCAATGCCTGTGATGATAGCACTGCTGCCGCCCTCTTCTCCGATATTGTCGTACACATTGAACAGGTTCCTGACTATCTCCTCATCCATGCCCATTCCCGTATCCTTTACGGAAAAGCGCAGTGTGCATTCATCACCTGTCCGCTCCTCCATAGAGACTGAGAACGTGATCCCGCCCACATCCGTATATTTTACAGAATCTGTCAGCAGGTTCATGATGATGTGCTTTATCTTGTTGATATCCCCCGACATACGGACGGGAAGTATCTCCTCCACATTCACCGCAAGATATATGCCCTTTTCAGTACAGCGGCTCCTGGTCAGCGATATCACATCCCTGAGTGCCGAAACTGTATCATACTCCGAAACGATAACGCTCATCTCTCCCGATTCCACGTCGGACATATCCAGCAGGTCGCTGACCAGATATTTCAGCGACTCCGAAGCCTTTCGTATATCCTGCGAATAGCTTCTTATGTTTGCCGTATACTCCTCCGTTTTTTCGGAAGTATTCTCACGCAGTATCATCTCATTCATGCCAATTATCGCATTGATGGGTGTAAGTATCTCGCGTGACATATTAGCAAGGAAATTCGTTCTTGCCTTGCTGGCAAGCTGTGCATCAAGTCTTGCACGTTTCAGTTCCTCATACTGGCGGCGCATAACGGCAGACTTTGTCACCCGCCATACGATAAGCCCTGCAGCTGCAATAACAAGTATGGCGATAGTTATGCGGTAAGCCATCCGCTCCGTCAGCTGAGGCTTTTTTTCTATGCTGTAAGTCTTATCCAGCAATACATTCTCACCTGATGGATCGGATACCTTGATGTGCAGCTTGTAGCTGCCATAGCTGAGTCCCGTGTATTCAAGGGATGAAAGTCGGCTGAGTGAAGAAGATACGCCTTCCTTTTCCTTGCCCTCCAGATATACCTGTACCTGCGGGTCGGTGAGGGAGTAATCAAACACGGACGTGCTGATACTTATCCTTTCATCGGAAGCGGGAAGTGTGTAATTCCCGTTCTCATCGGGGAGTATCTCCGTATCGCCGCAGTACACCGAACCTATCACAGCCTTTACAGGCACACTGCCCTCCGAGATCTTGTTTATATTCATGCTGCAGACACCGCTCCTGACAGGGATATACAGCGTGCCGTCAGCGCTCTGCGCACAGAAGGCGTTTCCTGTGGGGGTGCTGGTCAGTCCGTTGGCGGGCGTGTACAGGCGGTAGGATGAAACATCGTCTTTCAGCAGCTTGTCCGCATTTACCTCGTAGATACCGCAGGAGGATATGAACCAGATACTGTCATTTTCGCCGTAGTAAAGATCGTAGTTGTTATTGTAAGGAAATGTGCTGACACAAGTGATGCTTCCGTCTTTCAGATACTCAACGGAATTTGAGGTTATTATCCAATATAACTCTCTAACACTGTCATACTTTATCCGCATGACCACATCACTGGTCAGCCCTCTGCGGCGGCCGATGTGTTCGATATCATCTCCGTCAGCCACATAGATGCCGTCACCGTCGGTGCCGATATAGATTTCTCCGTTTTCGCCCTCTTCAAGATCAAGGGTATATCATCGAGGATATGTATCTTTCTGTTATCGTCGAGATACCCTGCCGCAGTGGTAGACGTGATCCATACTCTGCCGCAGTTATAGCTTATAAAATGTATATCAGACATGGGAGATACGGAGATGCACTCCAGCTTGTCCGCCTTGCTGCCGAACTCGCCGTAGTAGACAGCATTGCCGCTGGTGCCGATATAGACGTACCCGTCATTCAGCGGGTCAGCCATGATGGTGGTTATCTTCTCCGTTCCCAGCTCCTCACTGCTGTATATCGCTGAGATCTGTTTGTCCTCGATCAGAAAGGCAAAGCCGCTTTTAGTGTAGCCGTATATCCTGCCCTGCGTGTCCGAATCCAGCCGAAGGATACGTTCTTCTTTCAGCCTTTCGTCGTCAAGTACATGGAGCGCCATACGGGTGTCCGCGTAGCATACTCCCGCAGTTGTGGCGATGAAGACATTTCCTTCTCTGTCCTCAGCAAAGCCCCTTATCGACATGGATGTCAGCTTTTCCTGATCGGTGAAATGTGTCCTTTTGCTGCCCTCCAGCACCACAACACCGTTATCGTTGGTGCCGACCCAAATCCTGTGCAGGCTGTCCTCGAACAGGGCACGTCCGCTGGTCAGTCCGTCGGATGTGTCCAGCTTTGTAAAGGAAGTGCCGTCATAGCGGGTGATGCCGCTGTAGCCGCCGATAAGTACGGAGCCGTCACTGACGCAAAGCACATCGTTCGCATCTGAAGTCACCAGACCGTTAGAAGCATCATACAGCTTAGATATATACCCCATACCCTCCTTCTGCCCGGTGGCAGCGTAGCCACCGCCGGGAGGTATGGTATCGCCGCTGTTTTCCGCCTGAGCAGAAAGGGGATCGCAAAATACAATTACCGTCAGGGAAACAAGCAGCAGTATACAGGATACGAGCTTTGCTATATTCGGTTTCATGTTGCTGCCCATCTCCTTTACACATTCTGCTGATATTTCCGCAGTACCTCTTTCACCTGCGGCAGTGAGTCCATGAATACCTCAACACATTTGGGGTCAAACTGCGTGCCCTTGCCCTCTTCGAGTATCGCCAGCGCCTTTTCCAGCGGGAACGCAGGCTTGTATACACGGGGCGAAGCCAGCGCGTCAAACACATCCGCCACCGCCATTATGCGGGCGGAGAGTGGTATCACCTCACCGTGAAGCCCTTCGGGATAGCCCTTGCCGTCCCACCGTTCGTGATGGTATGCCGCCATATTTCTGGCTTCTTTCAGGTAGCTGTCACCCTCAACGGTACTGATGGCGTGTTCCATGATCTTTTTGCCTGCGGTGGTGTGGGTCTTCATTATGGCGTATTCTTCATCCGTCAGCTTGCCCGGCTTGTTCAGTACCACATCGGGGATATTAATCTTGCCCACATCGTGGAGAGGTGCGGAGCGCACAACATCCGCCATGAATTTAGGGGTCAGCTTTTCGGCATAGTAGCCTTTGCGTTTTAGCCCCTCAGCGATAATCCTGACGTAGGCGGCTGTCTTCTGTACATGGGCACCTGTGTCCGAGTCGCGGCTTTCCACCAGGTCTGCCATCGTGATGATGAGCCCCTCCTGCATCTTCGTGGTGGATTCGGACAATCTTCTTATACTTCTGGTCTGTTCCGCCTGATTTAGCGTCATGCTGCACAGTGTGAGATACAGCAGTTCCACCTCATCACCCGTATGTATGTCCAGTTTGCGGAACATCCTGATGAAATCGTCCAGCTTCTCCTGAGAAGTATCCTCATTGGAGAAAGAGTCCGCAAATTTCGTGATGGATTTTATGGGGTAAATGACATGATACTGCGTCAGCCATATACCAATGGTCGCCACCAGTATGATAAAGCCGAGGAACAGGGAGATATACTCCACCAGAAAACCGCGCTCATCCGCCAGCAGCTGTTCAATATCGATATCAGCGATAACGTAGCAGACACATTTTCCCTCCGAATCAAAAACAGGTGTGGCAGCCGTCAGAAGATGCCCGTATTCATCATCGGTTATGATGGGCTCCACCTCTTCGCCCGCCAGCAGCTGAGGAAGATAGGGAACAAATTCCTCACCGTAGGGGATAACGGTGCCTGTCTCGTCGGCTGCTTCATCCTCTGTATCCACGTCAAACACCACATGGAAGCCGTCCTCTTTCATCTGATAGACATAGAGATAAGATACCTTTTCCGAGTTCGCCAGTATGCTTTCAAGAGTTTCCTGCGATTCCCTATACCCTTCGGCAGTGCCGCCCGTGGAAAGATATTCCTCTATGCGGTCGCCGTCCAGCGAATTTGCGGCGATCTTTGTTGTTCCCAGTGCAAGTTCGGTATTGTCTCTTATTATTGTGGAATGATAAAGCCGCATACTGATGGCGATGCCCGCGATCGTCACCGAAGCCATTGATACGGCAAGCACAGTCACTACCTTTACCCGCAGAGAAAGCACACGGCTCTTATCGACCGAACCCAGTTCGTCCTCAGAAACAGGGGATTGCAGCCACCAGCCCAGCTGTGTATAGCTCCGGATCTTTTTGGGTATCGCACGGATAACGATGAGCGCTAAAACAACGGTGATGAACTTGTCAAGAAGATCAAGTATAAGGCTGGCGGTGATATACGAAGTCGTCTTATTGAATACCCCCGTATTATACAGCATCGCATTTATTTTGCTGCCCTCACTGCCCATACTGTCCGTAAGCAGCGGGATGAGCGAGCCCAGACCTCCGCTGATAAGCGCGAAAAGGGTGATGATACCGATGATCCCGCCGATCTTTTTCAGCCACCCCCTCTTTGAGAGATAGGATGCAAACAGAGCTATAAGTACATTGAAAACGCCGTAATACAGCGCTGAGGGGTCGGAGATGCTTTCAGCGAGATTTGTCGCAAAGCCCACCAGCACACCCGGCAGATACCCGCCTGTGACGGCTGTGATAACTGTCCCGACAGTATCCAGTTTTATCGGCAGTTCAAATACTTTTGCTGCCATATTCAGGATCAGATTGAGCACCATACCGCCTATACAGAAAAGCACAGCCACATGACCTCGGCTTTTGCCTGTCTTGAATATGTTTATCATTTAAGCCTCCTTATCGGATAATGGCATTATTTTCACTTAAAAATATCAAAAACCTGCATTTTGCAGAATTATGCTTGTTATGCCTATCACTTTGCAGTAATCAACAAATATAATTAATAATATTATACCACAAATTACACAAAAGGTCAATTATTTCTCAATATAATTCAATATTTTTACAACAACAAATCCGACTGTATCATGCGGGTCATCGGAAGAAAACGGCAGGGAAGTGCCTCACAGCAATAAAATGCATCACGTCATTAAAATGCCTCACAGCAATAAAATGCCTCACGGCAATAAATTGCTGTAAAAAAGAACGTTCCACCGAAGTGAAACGTTCCAAAGACCGATCGTTATTTTACTGATCAAAAGTGTCGCGGTATTTATCGTATTTGTTGTAAATGTCCGAGAATACGCCGTCGTACAGCCCTTCTCTGAGACCGTTGTAGGTGTTGAAGGTGTGTGCATATTTGCAGACGGGGTCAAGACCATACTCTGTAAGATCCAGCTTGGGAAGATTTGTGGTGCCTATACTTTCTTCTTGCAGGCGGCTGAAATCTTCATCCAGCATCTTCTTCTCGTCATCGGTGAGGTCAAGGTACAGTCCCCAGATCTTGCCGTTTATAGTGGTATAAGCAAATCCGTCGGAATAGTACATCAGGTTGCTGTGGATATCCTTGATCTGGCTGTATGTCATGCCGACGCTGATGCCTTCACCGAGCTCCTCATTGCCCTGAACTATCAGTTCACGAACCTCTTCGCTGTCCAGTACCAGCTTCTGATCTCCGTTCCAGCGGTCGTATGTATCAAGAGGTCCTTCGGGCTGACCTTCCTCATAGCGGTGGTCAACGATGTAGACGTAGTTTGGGAACGCATTGCATCTTATACCGTACACAAGATTGGCGGAATAGGGTTCCAGCACTACTTCAAAATCGTTGTTTGAAAGCTCTCTGAGCTGTGAATTCGTCATGCTGAACAGCTTTTCGGGGGTCATGTCCACAGGCTGAGCTTCTTTCTTCTCTTCGGTAACTTCGGGTGCAGACTCCACAGCTTCTGTGGTATTCACCGCTGCTGTCACATCAAGTCCTGCCGACGAAGGTGCCGTATGATTATCTGCGGGCGAAGAGATGTATCCTTTGCTTTGCTGTCTTCGGGACGGCTCGCAGCATCATCAGCGGAAGATGAAAGGTCTGCGGCTGACGTATCGGTGAGGGATGTTTCTATCAGCTCCGAAGCGGGCGTATCTATCGTGCTCGAATTATCAGCCTTTGCTGATACGGAGCTTGTTTCGTGTACTCTTACATTGCCCGAGATATCCGCATTTTTGCTCATATTGCTCAGACCTATCGGCACGCCTACCGATATAACAGCCGCTGCGGAAATGCCTGCGATCTTGCCGATCAGCGGGAGAGTGCCGCCTAAGGCAGATGCGGGTCTTGCTGCGATAGCTGCCGCTTTCTTGGGAGATACGGTGCCGCGAAGCAGCTGGTTCATGGGCATCGCACAGAGAACTATGCCCTTGCCTGCCATTTCCTCTATCTTGCTCTTCAGCTTCTTGCGGGCGCGGAACAGCTTCTGCTTTACGGTGTTTTCGGGGATGCCCATCGTCTTAGCCACATCCGTCAGGCTCATGTCATTGTAATAGTAAAGTATCAGCGCCGATCTCATATCGGGTTTCAGGCTGTCTATCATATCTTTCAGCTGTCTTGCTCTGTCCTTGTCGGTGGCGTAGTCTTCGGGCACCATTACAGGCTCGTTGAGGCTGTGGTTGTCCATTGCATCCTCCAGCTCCTCGTCGGTATCGAAGTACACATCGCTCTTTCTGCTGCGGAACATATCGGTACACTTGTTGTAAGCGATGGAATGGAGCCATGATACATAAGTCTCGGGCTTTTCCAGAGAATCGATCTTCTCCATCGACTTTAAAAATGTATCCTGTGTAATATCCTCAGCCGCTTCCTTGCTGTTGACATTCTTCAGCACGAAGAAATACAGCCTGTCGTAGTATTCCTCATAAAGAGCCTTGAAAGCCTCTTTGTTTCCTGCCTTTACCTGCTCGACCATCCCGATAAGCTCATTCTTTTTCATAAGAGTCGTCCTCCTCATTGATCTTTGATTCCAGTTCTTTCAGTAATAATTCCTTTTCTTCGTCCGAGAGCGCATGATCTTTCTGCATCTGTATGAGCAAACGCCTGAACATC